>CABUJL010000050.1 GCA_902491915.1 uncultured Collinsella sp. | reverse complement strand
CGGGATTGGTCAATCTCGGCCGACTATATTTGGCTAAAATAATCCGACGCTAACACAGAAGAGCAGCGAATCGTATTTTTCTTTCGGGAATCGAGAAAATAGCCTACCTTGACTTTAGACCCAACGCTCACGGGGCTATCGCTTACATAGCGCGTATGTTCTGAATCAACCAGAATGGTCAGACGATCAGACCCGTCGTTATATGGATCTTCGCTTTCGACCGACATGGTAAAATCGCCAGAGCTGTCAACGTTCAACACCAATCCGCTCACGAACCACAAATGTGAATAGTCACCTCCGCTATCTTTTTGGCAACGCTCCACTTTTAGAAATAGCGCAGAGAATGCGAACACGGCAACTGATATAGCGATGAAAACCTTAACGCCACTCCCCTTGCCATAAAATACAAATTTATTCGCCAAAGAAAAATACCCCTGCCTTATCCGTGTAATTAGCATAGTACTACGTTAACGTGCTCATGGCTGTGGGTTGGTTTAACCTACAGTCATGCTAAAGTTGCCAAAAGGGGTACAAAGGCCAATACGTTTGCACAGTGCCGGCACAGCGACCTAGCATCGTATGCACCGGCGGGATCATTGCTGGCCTGCAAGGAGAGCATGTCCACGCGCTCATGGTCGCCGGAGGCCTCGTGATGCAGCACGCGCCGAGCGGCGACTGGAAGCGCGTCGATTGGGATGCGCTTGCCGCCTGGCTCGACAGATACGGGTGCAAGGTCGCTAAATGCGAGACGGAGACCCTTCCGACCGCCGACGCGGCGAGTGGGAACGCAAGGGTAAAAATGCATCGTCGCTGAACCAGTGAGTCAGTATTCTTTAGTTGGATGATGGATATTGAAATTAATTAGCGAGATAATGTGCATATCTCATAATGTATGCGTTGCACCATGAGAGAGGGGCCTGTCATGAGCTGGAAACCGAGAAAATGCGTTATCGCCGGTCTCGTGACAACCGGTCCTGGCGGCGGCTTGTTTGCAACCGCAATGACATCGTACCGACTTTTCACTTACATGTTCTAAAAGGCGGTTGCCATGCTGTCGCAAAATCAATCGAGATACTTGGTCACAATCGGCTTTGCCCTGCTTGCATTACTCTTTGCTAGCGACCTTTTGCTGAAACCGCCCAAGGAACTCGCTTTGCTTGCCATAGACTGCATTTCCGCCCTTTACTTTACGGCAACCCTATTCGTCGGACTAAAGGAGAGGAAAAAAGGCGCAGTCGTTGCGTCCGCCGTAGGCGTGATCACAGCCATTGCCTCATTCTTTATCTGACACATTGGTGATCTAGGGGCGATATCGTAGGAATACGACCGGGAGAGCCAGGACCAGATTGCCCGGGTTGCCCGGTCGGCTCGCGCGACGGCGCGGCGGTTCGACAGAAAGCTCTCCGGACTTCACGCCGTTTCTGATCGCATTGTAGACAGCCAACTCGTCTTCGCAGTCGGCGAGCACGCGGTGTGCGTCGTCGTTTTGGATGTACAGTAAATCTCGAAGGTCCTCCATGCACCAGCGTCCGAGATCTGGCCATGCGCGTCGCGCGAGCTGATAAGTGTCGATCGCGATGTTGTAGTTAAAGTCCAGTCCAAAGCCGTCCCAGGCAGAACGGCATTGTTTCCTTGATTATCAACTTCATCCGGACACTTCCCGCATTCATCCGTGTGTGTACGGATGAATGCGGGGTTCGATACCCCGGCGGCCTGATCGGCAGACCGCCGGGAGTTCTCACTCCTCGATAAAAGCCGGCACTCGGTTAGTCCTGCGCATCTTGAAATCGCCAGTCTCGTGGGAGACGTAGAGAATGCCGTCCATCCCGTCTCGTGATGCATACGACAGGTGAACTGAACCGCAATCCGATCCATCATTGTCGAGAAGATCGAACGAATTCGGGTCGCTCGTTGCGGCCAAACGACCACTCAGACAAGAGCCATCGTCATTACAGATTTGCCATTCCATGTCTTCGCCTGCAAGAATCGCCATAGACGGCCTGGTCGCGCCATCGTTGACATACATCCCGTCTATGCCAAAACCGTTTTCAGCGCCATCGATGAACGACTGCTCGGACCTATACCTCGCAAATGATGCACATAGCACCATTGCAAGACAAAGTGCAGAGCCAACAATCGCTATCTTTGCATAGCTCTTGCCTATCATGTCATTCACCTCCCTCGTATGTATCGAGGTATTCCTGCTTGAGCGTCTGCGAGGACGACTTGATCTTTTCCACGAGCGTGCCGGCCTCGATGAAGTAGAACGAGTTGGTAAGGTCTGCCAGGTCGTCGAGCAGATGGCTTGAGATGAGCACGCTGCGTCCCCGCGCCACTTCGCTGCGCATCGCGTCGCAGGAGGTTTTCCGTTTTCCCGGATCGAGGCCGTTCAGCGGTTCATCGAGGATGAGGTACGGGCAACCGGTCGCTATCGCCATGGCAAGCTTTACCTGCTGCTTCATTCCTGTCGAGAGTTTACGGGTCGGCTTGTCGAGATATGGGGAGATTCCGAGGGAGTTGCAGAGCGAGTCGATGTCGGCGGCCGATTTCCACGCCTCCCTAACGAAAGAGAGGTGCTCGCGGGCCGATAGCGTGGGGTAGAGATCCGCGCCGCCTGAAGAGCTCAGGTAGACGAGTTCTGCGAATTCGGCTGATCGACGTTGGTAGATTCCGTCTGCCAACAGGCTTCCCGAGCGGATGCGGGTGGGAAATTGGCCCGACAGCGCTTCAAGAAGGGTGGTTTTCCCCGAGCCGTTGGGAGCGACGAGCCCCGCCGCCGTTCCCGGGCCCAAGGAAAGCGACCCGATCGAAAGTATCGTCGTGCTCCCGTATCCCACGCTCACGTCCAGGAGCTCAAGCCCATGGTGCTTTTTAGCGGGTCCAGCCTGTTTGGGCGAACGCGTCACAACGGCGCCGACCGCGAAAAGGACCGCGACGTACACCAGGGCCACGGCAAGCATCGATGCGCCGCCCGAACCGGAGCCAATGAATTCTGTCGGGAAGCATCCCACGTAACCCGTTGCCTCGATAGGCGAGAACACGGCCAGCGGCAGGAGCTCGAGCGCGGCATTATGCCCCAGTGCCGAATCGGACAATAACGGGAATGCCGGGGCCGCGACAAGCAGCGCGGAGGCAAGGGGGCCCGCGAGGACGCGCCTCGTTGCGGTCGATAGGACGACGGAGCAAACGGATATCAAGGTTCCGCCCGCAAGCAGCGCGAGAAGCAGGGTCGTGAAGACGTCTCCCGCGGTCGTGGTGGCAAGCGCGCCGTCATGGAAGAAGGCGATCGGGTACCCGATTTGCCCGAAGCCGTTTAGGGCCAAGGCGTAAATGCCCCCGGGCGCAAGGCCGGCGAGGAGCATCGCGGTCCCCGCGCCGATTATCGAAAACACGGTCTGGATAAGGCGCCGGAATTTGGGCGCGGGCGCCTTCGCCGCCAGGGTCCCGGGCCTTGTGGCGCCGAGCACGAGTATCGACGAGAGAAGGAAGGGGATGAAGGGAAGGAAGGACGGCGCCTGGGCAATGGCGTAGGGCAGGAAGGAGAGGAACGGCAGGTCGTTTGCGGAGGCCGGGATATCCGCGATGCCGGAGCTGCTCAGGGCACGGCAATACGCGAGGTCTGCGTCATTGGTCTCCTGGTCCCCCACGATGGACCCGGATTGGAAGCCCTCGTCCATGAGCGCGTAGTAGCTCTCGGCAGAGTCGAGAAAGGCGGCGTCGGTTTGAGCGGCGAGGGCGGCGTTCGCGTATCTTGCAAGCTCAGCGTCATCTTGCTGCTCTGGCGATAGGTCTGTGCCGCTGGCCTGGGGCGCGCGCGTATTGAATGCGTCGACAAAGCCCTGCATGCCCTGCTTCATAAAGAAGGGCCCGTAGATGGGTGAATTGAACGCAATGGGGACGGAAAAGGCTGCAGCGAGAACGAGCGTACAAATCCATACGGCCTTGTCTCTTAGGATTAGTTTGAGAAGAAGTCGACAGTACATTTAGTCAGACTTACATTCCTCAAAGCATCGTTAGATTAATGATGACAGACCGAATGGAGATGCGTGCGACGGGGGCGAGGCGAATGGCTGAGCGGTATCGATATGCGGGTTCAACGGTATTATATTGACCACATAGCTCCTGAATCCGCAGTTGATTAGAAACAGAAGGGCCCACCTGCGGGAACCCAGAGAGACGACGATTCGGGGCTCCCACCCCCGTTGATTAAGTCATTGGCTGCACCGCGCTCCTCGAAGCCGAAAATATGCTATCTGGACAGACCGCGCTGCGCTGGTAAAATTTGCAAATGCGGAAATGCGCTACTTGCGCTATCTGCGCGTGTTTTAACAAATTAAGCACAGGTCAGGGTCATTCTGACCTCGCTGGGGGTCAAGGGGTCGCTGGTTCGAATCCAGTCGTCCTGCCCAGAAGTTTACAGGTCAGGCACCTAGTGCCTGACCTTTTTTGTTAAGAATCAATAAAGTAAGCAACGAAGAATCAACGGCTTTATTAATCGATACTTTCGCTTAACAAAAACTTGTACGTCATCCTCCAAAAACGACAATTTATGACATGTTTGGAGGCTGACGTACACAAAAACGGCACATTCACGTTGCGACAGCGCCCTCCACATGTCTGGACTCTCTATGGCTGCGCTGGATAGACATCGCCGGAACGGGTATAGTATCGAAAGTTTTGTCGTTAACCAGCGGGGGAGTCCTGTGGGCATCAAAAAGAAGATCAAAAAGGAGCTTATCGGCACTTCCGATTACCCGTCGAATAAGATCTTTACGATCTCCAATTTCATCACCTTTACGCGGCTGATCCTCACCCTGGTATTTCTGTACCTGTTTGTGACGGATAACAACCGCGTCATCGCCATCGTTATCTACGCCGTTGCCGCCTCCACTGACTGGATGGACGGTCAGATCGCCCGCATGACTAAGACGGTCTCATGGCTCGGCAAGGTCATGGATCCCATTTGCGACCGCGCGCTGCTGTTCACCGGCGTACTTGGCCTGGTGGTCCGCGGAGAGCTGCCCGTCTGGGTCTGCGTGCTCATTATTGGCCGCGACATCTATCTGGGCATCGGCACGCTTATCGTTCGTCATTATCACCGTCGCCCCATCGATGTCGTCTTCCCGGGAAAGATTGCCACAGCGCTGCTCATGACTGGTTTCTCGCTCATGCTGCTCGGTTTCCCCGTTATTGACGGCCTGCATCTTTTACCTTCATCCCTTACGGCCTTCCCGGGCCTCAACGGAAGCTCGGTGCCCCTCGGCATCTTCTTTGTGTACGGCGGCGTGATCTTCTCCATGCTCACGGCTGTCATCTACTCCATTAAGGGCGGAGCGGCCATTAAACAGGCTCTCGCGCATCCCGAGGACGAGGACATCGACTTTCTGAACCCTGAAATCGAAGACTGATTCGTTGGGGTATGATTACGTACGGTTCATTATTTGCGGCAGGTCCGCGATAAGTTAGGGGTTGTCATGGACAACATGGTTAACAATATGCCTCAGAATGATAAGACCGCGGACGCTACCTGCGTATTCCGCGTTCCTTCAAGCGACGTCACCGTTCCCGACCTCATGGCCAACGTGCGCATCACCGCCCCCGTTCTGTCCATCGTCAAGGGTCCGCAGACTGGTGCCGCTTTTGAACTCGAGGACGACGTGACCACCATCGGCCGCGATCCTGCGAACGGCATCTTCCTCAATGACATGACCGTTTCGCGCAGCCACGCGCGCATTATTCGCGAGGGCCTCGGCGCTCGCATCGAGGACTTGGGCTCGCTCAATGGCACCTGGGTCGACGGTGCCATCGTCAATGCAGCCCCGCTGCACGACGGTTCTTCCGTCCAGATCGGTACGTTTACGCTCATCTACCACGAGAGCACGCCGGAGCGCATCGAAACCGGTGAGTAGGGCATGGCCGAACGCAACTATCTGAGTATCGGCCAAGTCGTCAACCTACTTCGAGGCGCATACCCCGATCTTTCGAACTCAAAAATTAGATTTCTAGAGGATGAGGGGCTCATTACCCCTCATCGTACGCCAAAGGGATACCGTCAGTACTCCAAGGAGGACGTTGATCGCCTGGAGGTCATTCTGCACCTGCAGAAGACCCGCTATATGCCACTCAACGTGATTAAGCAGCGCTTGGAAAACGCCACGGACCTGTCAACGCTCGCCTACGAGGTGGGCTTGCTGTCCGATGTTCCGCTCAAGACTGAGCCCAAGGAGACTAAGCAAAAGCTGCATCCCATCGAGACCATTCCCGATATGCTGGGCGTCGAGATTTCGTTTATCCGCTCGCTCGCCGAAAACGACCTCATTCGCATCATCAAAAGCCCGCAGAACCGCGAGCTCGTCGATGGTCGCGATTTTCCGATCATCCGTTACTGCTCCGAGCTGTCGCGCTTCCATATCGAGCCACGCAACCTGCGTCAGTACGTGTCTTCCGCTAACCGCGAGTCCTCGATGTTTGAGCAGGTGCTCGTGAGCATGCTCGGAATGGATACCTCCGATGACGAGCGCGACGCCAAGCTCGAGCGTGCGTTTAAGAAGCTTCACGACCTGACGGAGGGCGTGCACACCGCGCTGCTCAAGAACCGCGTTTTTGAGTCGCTCAACGCCGTGGTCGAGGACGCCGACATCGATGCACTCGATGAGGAAATCACGCGTTCCGAGTCCACCAAGGCTAAAAGCGATGGGGCAAGCGTCCCCGCGGTTGCCGCGCACGACGAGTCGCTCGTGCAGCCGTCTAAGGTCGTCGTTCCCTCGCACAGCTCGTCTGCTAACGCAGGTAAATAGCCGCCGTTCACCCGGCAATCCATGAAAGGTCACGCCATGTACGACTTCGAATCTCATATCGTCGATATCCCCGACTATCCCGAGCCCGTAGTCGTCTTTAAGGACATTACACCGCTCTTTAGCAATCCCGAGGCCCTGAAGGCCATGGTGGATGCTCTGGCCGAGCATTTTGCTGGCATGGGTATCACCAAGGTCGTCGGCCCCGAGGCCCGCGGCTTTATGGTGGGCGTACCCGTAGCCGTCGCCCTGGGCGCCGGCTTTGTTCCCGCACGTAAGCCGGGCAAACTGCCGCGCAAGACGGTGAGCGAGAGCTACGAGCTCGAGTATGGAACGGATTCTATCGAGATCCACGCCGATGCTATCAGCTCTAAAGATACCGTGTTGATTCTGGACGACTTGGTCGCGACGGGCGGAACCGTCGAGGCAACAGGTAAACTGGTGCGAGATATGGGCGCAGAGCTTGTGGGCTACGGTTGTATCCTTGAGCTTGCGTTTCTCAACCCGCGCAAGAAGCTCACGCTTTCTAACGAGGACGTTGAGCTCTTTAGCCTGGTAACGGTGGACTAGCCGCTACCCTTAGATACCGGAAAGGAAGCTACATGCGCACAGCAAACACGCACAGAAACATGGCACGCTGCGCTGCAACGGCAACCCTCGCTTGTGTTTTGGGCCTGGGCCTCGTGGCTCCGGCCTATGCCGATACCGCATCCGACCTTGCCGCTGCTCGTACCAAACTCGAGCAGATTGGCACCCAAACCCAGCAAATTCATGAAGAACTCTCCGCACAGACGCAGGAGCTTGATCAGACTGCAGGCGAGATCACGCAAAAGCAGCAAGAGATTGCCGAGGGTCAGGCAAAGCTTTCGAGCTACGTTGCCGGTGAGTACAAGACTGGCGGTCTGAGTCTCCTTCAGGTTCTGACGGGCGTCGACGATCTGGGCGACATGCTCAACCGTCTGTTCTACTACGGCAAGGTTTCCGACAAGCAGGCCCAGACCATTCAGGAGGTCAAGGACCTTAAGCAGCAGCTCACCGATAAGCAGACCGAGCAGGAGAAGAACGTCGCCGCGACGCAGAAGAAGGTCGACGAGCTCAATGCCCAGCAGGCTGAGGCCCAGAGTGTCGTGAACTCCCTGGATTCACAGCTGCAGGCCGAGCTTGCTGCCGAGGCCGAGGCCAACGCCGCGCTTCAGGCTGGCATCAATGCCAGCACCGCCGAAAAGGCCACGGTGAGCAACGACACTGCCGGTACGACCGAGAACACCAACAATGGTGGCGGTACGACCAACAACGGCGGCGGCAACACGCCCGCGCCCGCGCCCGCTCCTGCCCCCACGCCGCAGCCCGTGACGCCCGCTCCGACTCCGACGCCTTCCGCACCGAGCCAGTCCGTTGACGGCGGTACCGTTGTTTCGCGCGCCTACAGCAAGCTCGGATACGCTTATTCCTGGGGCGGCATTGGACCGAACAGCTTTGACTGCTCCGGTTTTGTAAGCTATTGCCTCACGGGCCGCTACTGCCGCCTGGGCACCACCGGCACCTTCATGGGTTGGACCCGCGTGTCCGATCCGCAACCCGGCGATGTTGTGGTTAACTCCTACCATACAGGCATCTATATCGGTAATGGTCAGATGATCCATGCTTCCGACTACAAAACGGGCGTCATCATCAGCTCCGTCGCTGCTGGCATGAACAACAATTACATTTTCGTGCGCTACTAATTTATTACTGCAGCGAACGAACGTGGGCCTCGCGATCTTGAGTCACGAGGCCCATTCTTTTTTCCTACCGTTTGCCATAAAATCAGGATGGCTATCTAGTATTCAAAACTAGATAGCCATCCAATCAATCAAAAAGATGGCTATAATTGTTGGGGAACAATTAGAAAGGACCCTCAATGAGCTGGGCACTTATCTCCGATTCGAGCTGCAATCTTCGCGATTGGCAACCAACCGCACCTCATACCACCTTTGCATTTGCACCCCTTAAGATCCGAGTGGGGGAGCGTGAATTCGTTGACGACCTCTCGCTCGATGTTCACGAGCTCAATGTTGCCATTCAATCGGAATCCAGCGCATCATCGAGCTCCTGCCCAAGCGTAGGGGAGTGGGCTGAGCTCTTTAAGCTCGCCGACAAGACGATCTGCATGCCCATCTCCGAGGGCGTCTCGGGAAGCTACAATGCCGCGGCCACCGCACGTGACATGGTGCTTGCCGAAGAGCCCAACCGTCAGATTCACCTGGTCAATTCGCGGGCAGCGGGCGGCAAGATGGACCTGATATTCTTATTGTTTGATCGCTATCTTGCAAGTAACCCGGACGTCTCCTTTGAGGACGCCTGCGCCTATTTCGATAGCTTGGAGCAGAACAGCAAGATCCTCTTTAGTTTGTGCAATTACGAAAACCTTGCGAAGGCCGGACGTATCCCCAAGGCGGCCGGCGTTATTGCCAACAAGCTCAATATCCGCATTTTGGGCACGGCGAGCGAAGCGGGCGAAATTGAACTCGTTGGGCACACGCGTGGCGAAAAGAAGATGCTCACCAAGATTGTCGACACCATGGAGGCCGAGGGCTTTACGGGCGGCGAGGTCATCATCGATCACGTTGAGAACGAAGCCGGAGCCCAGGCGCTTGCCAGCCGCATTGTGGAGCATTGGCCCAGCTCTAAGACAATCATCATGCCCTGCAACGGGCTAGATTCTTACTATGCCGAGATGCACGGCCTCATCATCGGCTACGGCATGGGCGTGGCATCGGGCCGATAATTTCCAACTAAACAAACGCACGGGCGGGATAAGGGGCCAGTGGCTCTTTATCCCGCCCGTTTTATACCTCGGTTAGCTATTAAACCCATTGAACTTTAGATAACTCATCAGGTACGCCTTCGAAACGAAGGACGAAACCGCACTACGTACGAGCAGTGACTCGCGCGTAACCTGATGTGCGGTATCGGGCACGGGAGTCTGCTCGACGGAAAACGCTGCACGAATCGATGCCTCAAGTTGATCGACTACATAATCGAAAGCCGTCGGAGCGTCGTAGCTCAAGCGCTGAATATTAAAAAGTGCCTGAACCGCAGCGATGGGCAGCACCTGCTTAAAAATACAAATGGCGATGAGACGCGCAATCTGCTCACGTCCATACTGCTTTTTAACCGGAGCAGGAACGAGGCCGACCTTCACGTAGTTATTGATCATCGATGGCGTGATAACGGGCTGCTCTACACAAATCGAAAGCGGCTCCATCCACAGCGCAACATATTCAATAACCTGATCGCGATAGAGCGTTACATTGGGCAGCTGGTCATAGCGTGGCAGGCTCAAAGCGTTGAGTTTACCCACCATATCGGACTGAATAAATGCATCCGGCAGCACCGTCGGCTGAATATCCTCCGGCTTAATGCTGACCGATGTATCGGACATCGGGATAACATGTTTAGCGTGTTTCATAAGAGGCCTCCGTTCGTTTTCTATATTGTATTCTAGATAATCTAGTTTTGCATACCACATAGCCGCTAAGTAAAAGTGGTTGGACAGCACATTGATGTACCGTCCAACCACTTTGTTTAAAGAAAGCAACCTTACATAAGATATATTATCGTACTTATCCGCGTAGGAACGCATAGGCGCTGGTTGCCGCTATGGCTCCGTCCGAAACGGCGGTCACAACCTGGCGTAAACGCTTGGAACGGATATCGCCGGCTGCGAACAAGCCGGGCGTACGGGTGGCCATCGAATCGTCGGTGACAATGCCGCCGTCGGGCGCTAGATCGACTAGATGCTCAACCAGCTCGGTATGTGGCTGCGTCCCCGTAAAGACAAAAATGCCAAACGAGCCCGGATCAAAAGACTCGGAATACGTTTCACCGGTTGCGTTGTCCTTAAACGTGATCGTCGTGGGCATGGCCTCGCCGGAAAGCTCCACAATACTAGTTCGGTACCTAACTGAAATATTGTCCTTAGCAAGCACCTTATTCACGACACCCTCGGGTGCACGAAACTGATCGCGACGCAGCACGATGGTCACGCTGCTGGCAATGTCGGAAAGGAACAGTGCCTCCTCGCATGCCGAATTACCGCCTCCGATAACAAAGACCTGCTTGCCGCGGAAGAACATGCCGTCACACGTCGCGCAATACGAAACGCCACGACCGCGATACGTGTCCTCGCCAACAAAACCCGCAGGACGCGGCGTGGCGCCCATGCACGCAATGACGCTCTTGGCCGCTGTGTCGCCCATATCATGATGGATGGTAAATTGAGCCGCATCGGCATCGTAGTCGACGCCTGTCACCATACTCCATTCAACCCGAGCCCCCAGGCCTTCAGCATGCTGTTGGAACCGCTCACCAAGTTCGGCACCGGTCAGCAGCGGAATGCCAGGATAATTCTCAATCTCGTTGGATGTGGCGATCTGTCCGCCAGACATGCCCTGCTCAAAGACGGTCGTCGTCAGGTTGGCGCGCGCTGCATAAATAGCGGCAGCATAGCCCGCGGGTCCGCCGCCGATAATCGCAACATCGATTGTCTGATCGGTAGTCATGAAGAGTCCTCTCATCGAAACGTTGTCGTTCTTTGCGCTCATACCCAAATTTACGTGAACGTGACACTCATGCACTACAATGATAAATCCGTATTACAACGTCGAAGGGGAGTTATCGATGGATCAGACGCAGACGAGCGACGACGCTCCCCTGCTCACGCACAGCACTCCCCAATCGGAGCAATCCACGCTCTTGGCTCAGCAAAAACCTCTCGTGACCATCGTGCACGCCTCGGTCGGCTCGGGCCACAAGGCCGCCGCAAATGCGATTGCGCAGGCATTCGACCTCATCCGCGGCACCAATGGCATCCCCGAAGATGTTGATATTGAAGTGCTCGATATCCTTGATTTTGGACGAATTAAATTCGACGGCAATAAGACCGCGGCTTCTTTTACGGGAGCCACGCGCCCCATTTACGACCTGACCTGGCGGTATACGCTTACGGGACATCTTCTCTGGGGTGGCGGCACGGCATGGTCGCGAATTATGTTCCCCGCCTTCAACGAATATATTCGTAACCGCAGGCCCATAGCCGTGGTCGCAACGCACATCACGGCAGCCAACGTTGCCGTGGGCGCCCGCGTAATTACGGGTATCGATTATCCGGTCATCTGCGTCCCGACCGACTACGAAGTCGAGGGCTGGTGGCCCCACAAGGACACCGATCTATTCTGTGTTGCCAACGAATTTATGGCCGAAACGCTGCGACCGCGCAAGGTGCCCGAGGCAAAGATTCGCATTACCGGCATTCCTATTCGCGCCGGATTCGACACGGATTACGATCGCGAGGAAGAGCTTGCCAAGTTCAACCTCCCCACCGACAAGACCGTCGTGCTGGTAATGGCCGGTGCCAGTTTGCCTCAGCCTTACGTCCGGTTTCGCGCGGCGATGGACCACACACTCCCCTTTCTGCGCAGCTT
>CABUJL010000049.1 GCA_902491915.1 uncultured Collinsella sp. | reverse complement strand
CGAATGGCATCGGCCGGGCACGCCACGCCGCAGGCACCGCAGGCGATGCAGAGCTCGGCATTGTGCTCGGGCTTGCCGCGCATGTCCTTATTGGTGGGGAACGGCGCAAACGGGTACTTGACCGTCGCGTCGCCGGCCTTGGCGTTAACCTTCCAAAGCTTCAGCATATTAGAGCGCCTCCTCATCGAGCGGAGCGGCCATGGTGCCCTCGCCCGCAAGCGGCGACTTGTCGCGCCAGACGTTCTCGAACTGCTCCTTGTCGAGCACGTGGTCGCGCTTGGCGGCGACATCGGTCACCGTCACGCGGTCGGTGCAGGAGTAGCACGGGTCGAGCGAGCCGACGATCAGCGCCGCGTCGCCCACGGTGTTGCCGCGGAACATGTAGCGCAGGACCGGCCAGTTGCTGTACGTGGCGGCCTTGGCGCGCCAGCGGTAGCACTTCTGGTTGTTGCCGAGCATGGCCCAGTGCACGTCCTCGCCGCGCGGCGCCTCGGTGGCACCGATGGCGTACTTGTGCGGGGTGTACTCCCAATCCGTGGTGAGGATGGGGCCCGACGGACAGTTCTCGAGCATGGTCTCGATCATGTCGATCGAATCGTAGACCTCCTGGATGCGAACGGCGGTACGGCCGAAGGCATCGCAGGTGTCGGCCGTAGCGGCGTGCATCTTTTGGACGTCCGGATCGGCGTAGCCGTCGAAGGGATGGTCAAAGCGCACGTCGCGGGCATAGCCCGAGCCACGCATGAGCGGGCCGACCGGCGAGAAGTCGCGTGCGATCTTGCGGTCCAAGATGCCGATACCGCTCGTACGCTCGATAAAGTTGGGCGTGGAGAGCAAGACGTCGACGAGTTCTTGAACCTCGGAGCGCAGCTGGTGGATGGTCGTGAGCGTGGAAAGCTTCTGCTCGGCCAAAATGTCGCGACGCACGCCGCCGATCACGTTGAGGCCGTAGGTCTTGCGGTGACCGGAGAGCTTCTCGGCCAGGTCCATGGACTTCTCACGGACGCGGAAGAACTGCTGGAAGCCGGAGTCGAAGCCCGTGTAGTGCGACGCCAAGCCGATGTTGAGCAGATGCGAGTGCAGGCGCTCGACCTCGAGCATGATGGCGCGGATGTACTGGGCGCGCGGCGGGACATGAATGCCCTGGGCGCGCTCGACGGCCTCGGCGTAGGCCACCGAGTGGGCGCAGCCGCAGATGCCGCAGATGCGGTCGGCGAGGAACGTCACGGCGTCATAGTTCAGGCGCGTCTCGGCGACCTTCTCCATGCCGCGGTGCACGTAGAACAGACGGTAGTCGGCGTCGACGATCGTCTCGCCCTCGACGAACAGGCGGAAGTGGCCAGGCTCGTCGGAGGTGATGTGCAACGGGCCCATGGGGACGAGCGTCGTCTCCTTGCCCTTGGTATCGGCCAAGAACTCATAGTTTTCCATGTCGCTTGCGGGAGCGGGACGGAAGCGGTAGTCCATGGAGTCCTTGCGCAGCGGGTACAGGCCACTGGGCCAGTCATCGGGCAGCACCAGGCGACGACGGTCGGGCAGGCCTTCGGGAATCAGGCCGAACATGTCGCGAAGCTCGCGCTCGCCCCACACGCAGGCGGGGACGAACGGCGTCACGGACGGGAACGTCATCTTGGCGGGATCGACCTCGGTGCGCACGGTCACCCAGCCGGGGTCCTCCCCCTCCATGGAGATGACGTAGTACACGGCGTAGCGACCGCACAGGCTGCGCTCGTCGTTGCCGATGATCACGGGAATCCAGCCGTAGCGCTCGTAATACAGGTAGTGGACGGCCTCGGGCAGACGGTCCAGCTTGACGGTGATCGTCAGCTGGTCCTCGCACTGCCACTCAACCTTCTCGATAGCGCCCGGCACTGCGGCGCGCAGGGCCTCGACGTGGCTTTCGCAGCGGCGGGCATACACCTTGTTCTCAGTTTCAATCATTCGTTACTCCACCTCGCTCTGAGCGGTCTCGGTACCGAACACAGCGCGGTACATCGGCGTCGCGTGAAGTTCCTCGGTGCTCTGCTCGAGTACGATGCCGGTCGCGGTCTCCACACCGTGCACGAGGGGCAGCGGGGTGGCGATGCCAAACCACAAGATCATGACAGCCAGGATGATTTCGGGGATGAGCATGAGCGCCGGGGCCTCATGCTTGCCCATGCCCTGGGGCGCATGGCCGAATACCGACTTGAGTGCGATGCGGGTGAGCGCGGAGATGGCCACGGTAAGACCGAGGGCGACCACGACGACCAGCCACATGGGACCGGCGGTAACACCGGCGACAAAAGTCAGGAACTCGGAGATAAACATGCCAAAGGGCGGGAAGGCACCAAGACCGAGCAGCGCCAGGACGGCGAGCGCGGCTGTTGCGGGGGCAACCTCGACGACACCCTGGATCTTAGCCAGGCTACGCGTGCCAAAGGCGTGCTGGATGTTGCCGGACAAGCAGAAGGCAAGCGTCTTGGTAAAGCCATGGAACACGCAGTGCAGCAGGGCCGCGGCGATACCCAACGGGCCACCGATACCCAGGCACAGGGCGATAACGCCCACGTTCTCCACAGACGAGTACGCAAAGCGGCGCTTGAGGTCGTCCTGGCGAAACATCGAAAGTGCCGCCACCAAGATGGACAGCGTGCCGACGATCAGCAGCAGAAGTTGCGGATACTCGGCGCCCACGGCCTGGATAGTAAAGCCGTAGAAGCGCATGATCACGAGCATGGCGCACTTAAGCAGCACGCCCGAAAGCAGGGCCGAGACAGGGCTCGGAGCCTGGGAGTGGGCATCGGGCAGCCAAGTGTGCATGGGGAACAGGCCGGCCTTGGTGCCAAAGCCGATCACGATAAACGCAAAGGCGAGGCGCATGAGCGTCGGGTCGAACTGGTCGGCATACGGCAGCACGCACGACAGGAATGCGGCCTCGTGGGCGTTGGGAATCACGTCGGCGGCGTTGGCGTAGATCAGCAGTGTACCGAACAGGCCAAAGGCCACGCCGGCGGTGCAGACCATCGCATACTTCCAAGAAGCCTCGAGGGCCGTCTTGTTCTTGTAGATACCCACGAGGAACACGGTGGAAAGCGTGGTTGCCTCCACGGCGGCCCACGTGAGAATCATGTTGTTGGACAGGCACGCGAGCAGCATGGTGAACACAAACAGGCTAAACAGCGCAAAATACTGCTTGGCGCGCTCGGCGGGCATGGAGCCCTCCTCGATATCGGCCTTTACATAGGGCAGCGAGAACAGCCCCGTAAGAAAACCGATAAAGCCGATGAGCAGCACAAAGATGGCGCCCAGCGAATCGAGGTGGAACCACAGGCCAAGAGCGCTCGCAGTGTCGCCGCTCATAAGGACGTCACCGGCCGTCATAAGCGACAGCACCAGGACGGCTGCGACGGAGACCAGGTTGAGACCGGCAAACACGTTATAGGACGTGTTCTTGGGCAAAAACGCCATGACCAGCGAGAACACCAGAGGAGTCGCGAGCAGGGCGAGAATCAACGTTTCCATGGACTACCCCCTCAGCTCGGACAGGTCGCGCGCATCGAGCGAGTGGGAGTCGTCCCAAATGCGACGCACGACGATGGACATGATGATGACGGCAAAGATGGCGTCGGTGGCGATACCGATCTCGATGATCTCGGGAGCAGTGGGGGCCAAAAGCGCGAGCGTCACATGGCTGCCGTTTTCCATGAGGCAGTATCCAAAGATCTGCTTCATGATGTTGCGCTGCGAGATGATGCAGGTGAGGCCCACAAAGAAGTGAGCGAAGCTAATGGCGAGCGCAGGCGTTGCGACCTCGGCCGTGGGCAGGCTGATCTGCGTCACGACGGCAAAGCAGATCGCGACCTCCACGGCGATGATGCAAATGGCCCACGCGGGCTTAAGGCCGGCCTTGAGCGATGCGTCGCTCGGCTCGTCCATCTTCTTGTATGCGCGGTTGAGGATATAAGGGACCAGGACGACCTTGGTGATAAAGGCAGATCCGGCCCACATGAGCAGCTCCTGCGCACCGGTGGTGACACCGAGCGTGGCGAGCAGACCCACGAGCACCAGCGACTGCACCGCATACCAGCTGATGGCGTGCTTGATGTTCTTTGAGACGACCACCATGGTGGACGTGACGATCAGAAGGCCGCCAAGGATGTTGACGATCGAATAACCCATGTCGTTCTACCTCCTAACCGATCCAGCTGGCCGAAAGCGGGCCGCTGACGATAACCATGATGATGAGCACGATGAACACGAACGCCATCGCGCGGGGAAGCGGGGCTCCCGCAGCGACCTCGTCGCTCGGCTCGCCGGGCAGGCAATAGCCCATCCACTTGAGGAACCAGGCGAAGGTGGCGACGGTCTCGGCGACCATGATGCACACGAGCACCAGGATCGCGACGTTGCCGGCACCCACGGAAAAACCGCCGGCAATGATCTGGAACTTCGAGAAGAACGTGTTCATGGGCGGCACGCCGGCAATGGCGAGCGCGGCGACACCAAAGCCCACGCCCGAGATCGGGTACTTCTTTACGATGCCGCGAAGCTTGGGCAGCATACGCGTGCCGAGCGTAAAGGAGAACGAACCGGCGATCAGGAAGAACAGCGTCTTGGCGAAAGCGTGGTTAAAGATGTGGCACACGGCACCGTCAAAGGCCAGCTGGCTGCCAAAGACCGAAAGGCCCAGACCAAAGAACACGTAGGAGAGCTGGGCGATCGTGGAGAAGGCCAGCAGACGCTTCATGTCCTTTTGCGGCAGGTACATAAGGAAACCAAAGAGCATGGTGACCATGGCGTCGATAATGGCAACCCAGCCCACGATCTCGGGAATCTCGCCGGCAGAGACGAGTGCACGCGCGAACACGCACACGCCGACCTTGACCATCGAGGCGCCATGCAGGTAGGCCGAAACAGGCGTCGGCGCCTCCATGGCCGAAGGCAGCCACATGTACATGGGAACCTGTGCGGACTTGGCCCAGGCCGCAAACAGCACGAGTAAAAGGACGATAGCCTTGAGCTTGGCGTCGAGGCCGGCAATCGCGGTAATGGCGAAGGTGCCGGTGTGGGCAAACACGATGGCGGCGCCCAGATACAGGCCAAGCGCACCGATATGCGTAATGATCAGGGCCTTCATGCCGGCCTTTTTGGCCGTAGGCGACATGTAGTAGCTAATGAGGCCCCAAGAGCAAGCACCCGTGATCTCAAAGAACACAAGCTGGCCCAAAAGGGTCGAGCTGTACACGAGGCCGGCCATGGCGCCGATGAAGGTCGCGAGGTACGCGTAGAAGCGACGACGCGGTGCATCGGGATGCTCACGGTTATTCTCGCTCATATAGGGGATCGAATAGATCACGACAAGCAGGCCGATACCCACAAAGGCGGGCGCGAGCAGCGTGCTCATGCGATCGAAGGTGAATCCCATGACGAGGGTCCGCCCAAACGAGATCAGGGGGACCTGCGTGTCGGGCATGCCGGCGCCAGCGAAATTCGCGGCGAGGGCGATGGTGCAGACCGTCGAGACGGCGGCACCCAAAACGCTGAACCACTTGGCGTACGGACGGGGGAACAGGGCGACAAGCACCGAGGCCACCATCGGGGCCGCGATAGCGACCAAGCCGAGAAGGGACAGACTGACTGCAAATGACATTGTTTCTCCCTTCTCCTACACGCCGACGACCACGAAAACAAACGCCAGAACGGCGATGCCCACAACGGCCCAAGTCTGATTGCCAAGCACCTTAAAACGCGAGCGCGAGCAGGAGTTCTCGATTACGCCGCACACGACAAAGTCGATCAGGCACTTCACCAGGAAGATAACCGCGCCCAAAACGGCGGCGGCACCCACGGTCGCGGGCTCACCCCAGGGGACAAAGATCGCGCAGAACCAAGCAACGACCAGGACCTGCTTCATGGACATGGCGAGCTTGGCCATGGCAAGCGACGGGCCGGAAAGCTCGGCGAGCGGGCCCTCCTGAAGCTCCTGCTCGGCCTCGGCCTGATCAAACGGCAGCTTGCCGAGTTCCATGTAGCAGGCAATCGCAAAGGCGATGCCGGCGAGGATTACGGCGACCGGCGCGTCGATGGCGCCCGTCATGATGTGCTGACCCATGGTGGCGATGTCGGTGGAACCGCACACCAGGGCGGCGGCAAACAGCGCCAGCAGCATGGACGGCTCGATGAGCACGCTCATGAGCAGCTCGCGGACGCCGCCGATACCGGCGTAGGCGTTGGACGAATCCACGCCGCAGAGGGCGAAGAAGAAGCGGGCGAGCGCCAGGCTGTACATGATGGTGATGGCGTCACCAAAGACCGGGATGGGGCTTTGCGCCGTAAAGAGCGGCAGGCCCATCGCGAGCATAAAGGCGACGGCGAAGAACAGCGGCGGCATAATGCGCAGCGCAAAGCTCGCGTCCTCGCTCTGGGACTCGGGGCGCGCAAAGAGCTTGGCCAGGTCGCGATAGTCCTGCATGATGCTGGGGCCGCGACGGTTGTGCATCTTGGCGCGGATCACGCGGCCGAGACCGGAGAAGAACGGCGCGACGGCCATGACGACCACGCCCTGCAGAACGGCAAGTACGATGTTGTTCATGCTCTCCCCTCCTTAACCCATTTGCACGGCGAGCACGAGGAACACCACGAGTGCCGCGACGATGTAGCAGATATAGATGCTGTAGTTGCCACCCTCGAGCTTAGTCGCGAGGTCGGCGAGCTTCTCGACACCCTTATGCGGGGCATCGACGAGAACCTTGTCGGGTACGGGCTCCACAGCCTCGGCCACACCGGTGAGCTTCTGGAAGAAGTGCGCGATGGACCAGCAGACGGCCGTGCAGCGGTCGCGCAGCGTGTAGAGCGGCTGCATAAACCAGGACACCTCGGAGGCAAAGGTCGTGGCCACGACGGGCATATGCTCGTTGGGAGCATAGCCGCATGCCCACGGCTGGGACTTCTGCACCTTGCCGACGGTCTTGAGCTTGCGATAACCGCAGGCAAGACCGACGAGCACCACGAGCGCAATAGCAATCGCGGGCGTGGAGGTGGCAGCGCCGGAGTACTGGTTCATGAGCTCCATGCCCTCGGCGGCAAACACGCCGCCGTACGGATGCAGCACGGACGCGGCGACATCGACCAGCACGGGCGCGATCACGGGAGCGCCAATGCCCAGCACGACGCAGATGGCCGCGAGCAGGCCCTGCGCGAACACCATGGGGGCGGGAACCTCCTTGGCATTGGCCGCAGCCTCGGAACGGGGCGCGGAGGCAAAGGAGACGCCATAGGCCTTGACGAAGCACGTGACAGCCAGCGCGCCGGTAATGGCAAGCGCGACGGCTGCGAACACGGCCACGATCATGACGGCCTTGTCGCCCTGCATGGCGGCGTTAAACAGCGACTGGTAGGTAAACCACTCGGACACAAAGCCGTTGAAGGGCGGGATGGCCGAGATGGCAAGCGCGCCAACAAGGAAGCAGATGGCCGTTGCCGGCATACGACGGAACAGGCCGCCCATCTTCTCCATATTGCGCGTACCCGTGGAGTACAGCAGCGCACCGGCGCCCAAGAACAGCTCGCCCTTAAACATCGCGTGGTTAAACGTGTGGTAGAGGGCGGCCATCAGAGCCAGGACGGCGATGCCGACCGAGTTGAGCGCCATGGCGGCCATGGAGGCGCCGACGCCGAGCAGAATGATGCCGATGTTCTCGACGGAGTGATAGGCCAGCAGGCGCTTGATGTCATGCTCCTGCAGGGCGAAAGCCACGCCGAGAACGGACGAGATCGCACCGAAGACCATGACCATAAGGCCCCACCAGACCTGAACGCCCGAGGCGGAGAGCAGGTCGAGACCAACCTTGAGAATGCCGAAGATACCGATCTTGATCATGCCGCCGGACATGAGGGCCGACACGTTGGACGGCGCCTCGGGATGCGCCTTGGGCAGCCAGCCGTGCAGCGGGATGATACCGGCCTTGGCACCAAAGCCAAAGAAGGCGAGCACGAAGCACACGGATGCGACCGCGGGGCTAAACTGCGTAGCGCGGAAATCCGCAAAGGCAAACGAGCCACCGGCGAAGTTGGTCATGGTGAGGAAGCTCGCCATGATGAGCACAAAGCCCACATGCGCAATCACAAAGTAGAGCCAACCGCCATGGATGGAGTTCTCGTTCTCCTCGATCACGACCAGGAAGTACGAGGTCAGCGACATGAGCTCAAAGGCGACCAGGAACCAAAACACGTTGTCGGCGGTGATGACGAGCATCATGGACGCCACGAAGGTGTTAAAGAAGAAGCCGGCGCGGCCCTTTTTGCCCGGGTACTCATCAAAGTAGTTGAGACCGTAGATCGAACCGGCAAACGCGAGCACCGAGATGAGCGCCACGAACAGGCCGGACAGCTGATTGAGCAGCAGCTGGAAATGGGCAAACGGGAAGAACACGATGGTGTCGACCGACGTGACATCGCCCAGCACGGCCTGGATACCGGCCACAAACGAAAGCACCGCGGCGACGGCGCCGATCAGGCAGCCGGCGGTCTTGGCGGCGTTATCGGCCTTGATCAGCAGAACCGAGGCGAGCGCACCGATGCACGAGACGGCAAGCGATGCGATAAACAGCGTCATGCTATCCATTGTTTACGCTCCCTTCTGCTTTCTCGGACAGGCCCTGGGCCACAGCGGTAACGTCGACAACCGGACCGTTTTCGATCGAGCGCAGGCGCTTGGCCTCGTCGAGCTCGCGATCGGCCGCGCCGCCCATGACGGTCAGCGCCTTGGTGGGGCACGCCGCCACACAATGCGGGCCGTCCGGATCGAAGGCGCACAGGTCGCACTTGACAGCGCAGGTGTACTGGCCGGGAGCCCACGTAAGCAGGCTGCTCAGGGACTTAGGATACGAAGGCGTCGGGTCGCACATGCCTGCGACACCGGCGATAGACGTGCCATCGGGATGGATGGCTCCGAAGGGGCACGCGATGGCGCACAGCCTGCACCCGATGCACTCCTGCTCCTTGACGTGGATGCGGTCGCCATCGTGCTCGATGGCATTCACCGGGCAGACCTCGGCGCAGGGGGCACCCTCGCAATGGTGGCAGGCAAGGGCGGCCGAAATACCGCCGGTCTTCACGAGCGCCAGGCGCGGCGTATCCTGAAGACCCTGCATCCGGTGGGCGTCGGCACAGGCGGACTGGCATGTTCCGCAGCCGATGCACCTCTCCGGGTTGATGTCGATGAAGCGGTTCATCCCCACTTCCTTTCAAAATAACGGGCCGGGCTCCCGAACGTACGGGACGCCCGGCCCAAAAAGCCAACGAGAACGGGACTACACGATTTGGTTCACGTGCGTCTCGTCGTCGAACTTGGCGGCGCCGGGCTCAACGTCCTGGGGAGCGGCGGCGTCCACCAGAGCCTGCTTGAGCTCGGTGTACTGACGCTCGACCTCGCCCTCGGCCCAGACCTGGTCGGCGATAGCGTCGACCTGGCAGGCGGAGAACTTGTCCTCGGGCGTATGCGAGACCGGGTCGACCTTGTGCATGGTCAGCTCGTTGCACTTGCCGATCCACCACTGGTAGGTCATATAGACCGTGCCCTTGTTGATGCGATCGCTAATGTCGGCGCGACTGTATACCTGGCCTCGGCGGCTGTGAATCGAGACGATGTCGCCGTTCTTGATGCCGCGCGCCTCGGCGTCCGCGGGATTCATGCGGACAAAGCCGGGCTCGTCGGCAAGCAGCGCCAGCGTCTTGCAGTTGCCGGTCATCGAGCGGCAGCTGTAGTGGCCGACCTCGCGGACGGTGCACAGGATGAGCGGGTACTCATCGTCGGGAAGCTCGGAGGGCGCCTCCCAGTCGTGCGCCATCAGGTTGGCGCGGCCGTCCTTGGTGGTGAACTTGCCACCAGCGAACATGTCGGGCGTACCGTGGTCGTTCACATCGGTGCTCTTGACGGGCCACTGGGCGTAGCCGCCCTCGGGAGCCATCTTCTCGTAGGTCGCGCCCACAAAGTTGGGGCACAGGCTAATGCACTCGTTCCAGATCTGCTCGGTGTTGTCGTAGTGCATGGGATAGCCCATACGCGTGGACAGGTCCGCGAAGATCTCCCAGTCGTGACGGCACTCGCCCTTGGGCGGAACGGCCGCGTCAAAGTGCTGGAAGCTACGGTCGGATGCAGTAAAGACACCCTCGTGCTCGCCCCAAGAGGTAGCGGGCAGGATGACGTCGGCGAGCATGGTCGTCTGCGTCATAAAGATGTCCTGGCAAATGAACAGATCCAGCTCGGAGAGCGTCTTGCGCATACCGGCCGAATCGGGCTCGGTCTGCACCGGGTCCTCGCCGTAGTTGTAGAAGCAGTGCACCTTGCCCTCGTCGACCAGGTGGCCCAGGTCGGTGAGCTTGTAGCCCTCCTCGAGCGGGAGCTTTTCCTCGGGCACGCCCCAAGCCTTGGCAAACTTGGCACGCACTGCCGGGTCGGTGACCTTCTGGTAGCCAGGGTACAGGTTGGGCAGCATGCCCATATCGCAGGAGCCCTGGACATTATTCTGGCCACGCACGGGCGCGAGGCCGGAATTGGGTTTGCCGATCTGGCCGGCAACGCAGGCGATGGAGGCGATGGTGTGCACCGTCTTCAGGTTCTGCTTCTGCTGGCATACGCCCATGCCCCAGCCAATGATGGCAGAGGGCTTCGCCGTGGCGTACATCTCGGCAGCTTGGTGGATCAACGCGGGCTCGACACCCGTGATGTCCTGTACGGATTCGGGAGTGTAGTTCTTGATGGTCTCCCACCACTCGTCAAAGCCGTTCGTATGCTCGGCGACGAATTCCTTGTCGTAGAGGCCATCGTTGACCAAGCAGTTGGCAAAGGCGTTGAGGAACGCGACGTTGCAACCGTTCTTGATCGGAAGGTAGAGATCGGCGATACGCGCGGTTTCGATATGGCGCGGGTCGGCGACGATGATCTTGCAACCCTTTTCTTTGGCTCGCACGATACGCCTTGCGACGATGGGGTGCGAATCGGCAGGGTTATAGCCGAAGAGGAAAATGCAGCCCGCATCCTCCATACCGGGGATGGAGCATGACATGCAACCTGAACCAACCGTGTCCATCAGACCGAGGACAGTAGGGCCGTGTCAAGTACGGGCGCAGTTGTCCACGCTGTGGGTGCCGATGCACGCACGCGTAAACTTCTGCATGACGTAGTTCGCCTCATTGCCGCCGCCTCGCGAAGAGCCGGTGGTCATGACAGCGTTAGGACCATATTCGTCAATTATGGCCTGCATCTTAGATGCGGTGAAATCCAGTGCCTCGTCCCAGCTTACGCGCTCAAGATCCGCGCCCTTAGTGCGGCGGATCATCGGGTGCAGTACGCGAGGAGTCAAGATCTTGGTGTCGTTGATGAAGTCGTAGCCGCTCATGCCCTTAAGGCACAGCTCGCCCTGATTGGTGATGCCGTTGAGCGGTTCGGTACCCACGACCTGGCCGTTTTGGACCAGGAGGTTAAACTGGCAACCGGCGCCGCAGTACGGGCAGATCACTTTATGCTTCTCCATGACACCCTCCTTCCTTTCTCTGCTACCGAATGCTCGGTACTTATTTGACAATCATTGGGCCTGTCGCCCCAACACTTACGCCTCGTTTTCGATGGTGGCGCGGGCACGCTCGGCAGTCAGTTCTGCCAGGCGCTCCTCGTCTACCAGGGTGAGGCCCTTGGTCGGGCACGCCTCGGCACACGCCGGACCGCCGGGACGGTCCACGCACAGGTCGCACTTGAGCACGAAGCTCTTGGTCTGCGAACCCACGCGAACGTCGCCCATCAAGACGGGGACCTGCGTGGTCGCCACGCTCACGGCGCCAAAGGGGCATGCCATGACGCAGCTCTTGCAGCCGATGCAGTTGTCCTCGTTGACGCCGATGCGATGGTTCTTTGGATCAAAGAACAAGGCGCCCGTAGGACAGGCCTTCGCGCACGGGGCATCCTCGCAGTGATGGCAAGCCACCGGTGCGGAGATCTCGTACGTACGCGTCACGCGCAGGCGCGGCGCGGCGATGTTACCGGGGATGTCGTGCGCCTCGATACACGCCGCCATACAGGTTTGACACCCAATGCAGCGCGAAGAATCGGCTACGACTCGCTTATTACCCATGTTGTTCACTCCCTCCTGAATCCCTTGCCGAAGAGACCCTGTCGACATTGACCCAAGCCGCCCGTGGCCTGGCATCGACGTATCAAATGCATGCGGCGAAACATGCACTCGGTAGAGTTTCTCCAACGATATACAGGTTAAATATACGCAGTTGCAGGTGGCAAACTTGAGCATAGGCCCTGCAATACGGGTGTATTGCAGGGGTTTTGGCAGGTTGGAATTATTCTCTAGAAGCTATAAAGGTGAGTGTATTACATGCGTACGCCTCAGAGATTTTTATGCGCTCTCATTTTGGATGTACTACGCTTGTATTCGTGTTTATGGTTATCAACTTGAGTGAAATAAAGTAATCGTTATAAGATGCTCAAG
>CABUJL010000048.1 GCA_902491915.1 uncultured Collinsella sp. | reverse complement strand
CCAGGCGCTCGGCGACGGCCTTTGCATCGGCGATGTCGCGGTCGACCTTACTCATGCCCGTGACGGGATCGGGCGCGGGGCAGGTGAGGCGCATGGTGGCGCCGACGCATTCGTAGCCCTGGCGCTTGAGCAGGTACGCGGTCACGCTGGAATCGACGCCGCCACTCATGGCGACGAGCACGCGCTTGTTGTGCATGGGGAGGTTCTCCTTGGTGGCATGTGGCCAAAAAAGAAAAGCGGCGCGGGAGGCTGGTTCCGCGCCGCAGACATTGTAGCAAGTTCGGGCGTCATGTGGGACGCCCTGTTGGGATGAGCCCAGGCTGCCAGAAGAGAGGAGACCGGCTCGTCCCTGGGTTCAACCTATGGACGAGGCTCTAGTCCTGGAAGAGCGCCGTGGACAGGTAGCGCTCGCCGGTGTCGGCGAGCAGCGCCACGATGGTCTTGCCCTCGTTCTCGGGGCGCTTGGCCAGCTGCAGCGCGGCCCACACGGCGGCGCCGGACGAAATGCCCACGAGCACGCCCTCCTTGTGGCCCACGGTGCGGCCGGTGGCAAAGGCGTCGTCGTTCTCGACGGGGATGATTTCGTCATAGATCTGGGTGTCGAGAACGTCGGGCACAAAGCCGGCGCCGATGCCCTGGATCTTGTGCGGGCCGGCCTGGCCCTTGGAGAGCACCGGGGAAGTGGCGGGCTCAACGGCGACGACCTGAATCTCGGGGTTCTGCTCCTTGAGGAACTCACCCACGCCGGTCACGGTGCCGCCGGTTCCAACGCCGGCGACGAAGATGTCGACCTCGCCGTCGGTGTCATCCCAGATCTCGGGGCCGGTCGTGGCCTTGTGGGCGGCGGGGTTGGCGGGGTTCACAAACTGGCCGGCGATAATGCTGTTGGGGGTCTCCTTCTGCAGCTCATCGGCCTTGGCGATGGCGCCCTTCATGCCCTTGGAGCCGTCGGTGAGCACGAGCTGTGCGCCGTATGCCTGCATAAGCTTGCGGCGCTCCACGGACATGGTCTCGGGCATGGTGATGATCACCTTGTAGCCGCGGGCAGCCGCCACCGAGGCGATGCCGACGCCGGTGTTGCCGCTCGTGGGCTCGATGATGGTGTAGTCGCCACCGCGCACGAGCTTGCCGGCCTTCTCGGCCTCGTCGATCATGTTCTTGGCGACGCGGTCTTTGACGGAGCCGGCGGGGTTGAAGTATTCCAGCTTGACG
The DNA here is from genome assembly GCA_902491915.1 of uncultured Collinsella sp. Lineage (GTDB taxonomy): Bacteria > Actinomycetota > Coriobacteriia > Coriobacteriales > Coriobacteriaceae > Collinsella. The sequence goes on along the minus strand of CABUJL010000048.1, from coordinate 11,409 downwards.
AGCACGCGGGCCTTGAGGTTCTCATCGGCCTCAAAGTGAGTGAGCTCCAGAAGCGGGGTATGGCCGATAAGCTGATCGATGGACGTGTAAACGTTGCTCATGGTGAACCTCCAAAGTGTTCTAATGACTGGATACCGTGTGGTTTTACGGTGTGTGTAGCAGCGAAACCCACAAATCTTATAGGTTGTTCGTTTTGCTGTTGGCAAGCATAGTAGACACTAAAGCCTAGTAACGCAATAGGAAATAGAAGATTATTACGAGTCGATTAACCATCTTGACGGGAATGGGTATTTTCAAAACCAATTTTTCGGCTAGAATTTCTACGGACTAAATGACCGAAAGGCAGCACTATACATGTTGGTTTCTACTAAGGGCAGATATGCCCTGCGCGTTATGGTCGATCTGGCCGAGCACCAGGCAGCCGGTCGCATCCCGCTCAAAGAGATCGCGGCGCGACAGGGGATTTCCGAGAAATATCTCGAGAACATCTTGGCTACGCTCGTACGTGCCAACATGCTCTCGGGCATGCGTGGCAAGGGCGGCGGCTACGTGCTCACGCGCCCGCCCGAGCAGTACACGGTGGGCGAGATCTTGCGCCTGACCGAGGGCAGCCTGGCGCCGGTCGCATGCTTGGACGGCGACTGCAAGGGCTGTTCGCGTTCGGACGAGTGCCCCACGCTCGACGTGTGGAAGAACTTGGACAAGCTCATCAACGACTATCTCGACGGCGTGACGCTCGATCAACTTGTCGCTCCCAACCATGGCTACGACTACGTCATCTAACCCACACCTGCATTTGGGGACGGGGTAGAAATGGTAGATCCTCTCGTCCTTTGAGACTTGGCAAATAAGAAGGCCGCCCATTTTTGCGATGGGTGGCCTTTGTTTTGGGTCGATATGACGGTTCGTATTGAACAGTTCTAGCCCTAGGCGATGCTATCGAGAATGCTGCGCATGATGGATACCAGGATGCTGCCCATAAAGGCCGATCCAAAGCCGGCAATGGAGATACCCGCGCCCAGCAGATTGACCGACAGGTAGCTGGCCAGCTCGAGCATAAAGCTGTTGACTACGAGCTGAAAAATACCAAGCGTGATAATAGTGAGCGGCAGCGAGATGACCGTCAGGAACGGCTTGACGAGCGAGTCGACGATGTTGAGGAACAGTCCCACGAAGGCAAAGCAGACCCAAGCCTCGGCAAAACCGAAGGGCTGGATGCCGGGAACGAGGAACGTGGCGATCGCGATGGCGATCGAGGTAAAGAGCCAGTTAAGCATAAAGCGCATGGCGTGAATCCTTTCTTGCGCCGGGGTTGCTGGCGTCGCGTGAAGCGGCTTGCGGCGGCGACCTGGATGGTTGCGCGGGCGTGCCGCGGGGTTTGGGCGCCCATTGTCTCAAATATTCGTGGAGCTTACGTGCGCATACGGTTTCTGAACGGCGTTCGTCCTGAAAAACGCGCCGCTGGCAGAGAGTCTTGTCACTTTAGTTTGGTGGTGTGCTACACTGCTACGGGCAAAAGCCACAGGCGTTGCCCTATTGCATAGAACGGGCGAACGATGCCCGATGTCAGTATCAACTTCGATGCCTTTTGGCGGGTTTGGCGGTGATCGATGAATATCGAGAACATGTTTGACAAGCCTGATGTCAAGCAGCTGGTCCACGCATTTAGCCTTTTGGACGACGAGAAGGATATCCAGGCGTTTTTGACCGATATCTGCACGCCGCGCGAGATTTGCGACCTTTCTCAGCGTTTGCAGGTTGCGCGCTATTTGGACGAGGGCGAGCCTTATGTTGAGGTTCAGGCCCGTACCGGCGCTTCGTCCACCACGGTGAGCCGTGTGTCCAAGGCGCTCAACGGCGAGTACGGTGGCTACCGCAAAATCCTCATTAAGCTGGAGGACGGCGAGTAGGCCGCGCCATAAACGAATTGTACAAAACCGCTCCTCCGGGGGCGGTTTTTATATGCCCGCAATTGGCTGGTGCGTTGGGGTCAGGTTGCTTTGTACCAAAAGATGGAGCTGCGGTGGCAATGTGTCCGCTTGGGCGGGTAGGATGGATGCATTGATTATTGCGAACAGTTTGAGCGGAGGACCATGCCTGTTCGAATCTATACCACCAATGCCGGCACGGATTTGAGTGATGCCGAGTCGGCGCTGCTTGCCGACCTTGTTGGCTGCCACGGACGTGCCGTGCTGCTGACATCTACGTTTGCCGAGCTCGACCTGTGCCGTCATGATGCGGCGGAAGCCGGGATTTCGCTGGGCATTGACTACAAGACGCCTACATCGTGGCTTCGCTCGCTTTGGGAGCTTATGGGCGACGGGCGCGGTTTCGTCGACAACCTGCAGCGCCAGATGCTGTTCTCGGACATGGTCACGCGTCTCGACGATGCCGACCTGCAGCCGCTTTCGCGCAGCCAGGGCACAGTGCGCATGCTCGCGCGCATGGCCTGCGACGTGTTGCCGGGCGTTGCGGGGACGGGTGCCGAACGATGCCGTGGCGACAACTGCCAGCCTGAGCCAAAAAGCGATGCCGAGGCTCGTGTGTTCGAGCTTTTGCGCGCCTACGCGGGTGGTTTGGACCGTCGAGATATGGTTGAGCCCTGCGAGGCAGCTGACATAATGACCAGTGTCCTGGCCGATAGCCTGCCGGCGTGCACTCGCGCCGTATGCGTGCGCGGTATCACGTCGTTTACGCACGGTCTGCTCGAGCTGCTGTCTGCCGTGGCGAACAATGGGGGAGAGGTCGTCGTGCTGCTTGCCCGCGAGCAGGCGGCGATGCGCGAGGAGCTTGCCGCGGCATTTGATGCCCGCGATGTGTTGTTTGAGATCGCGCCGCTAGGGGAGGGTGTCGGCGCGTCTGATGCCGCTTACGGGACCGCCGCTCAGCCTGCCTTTATTGAGGTCGCTGGCCCCCATGCCTGTGCTCATGCTTATGCGGACGCAATTGATGATCTGGTAAAAACGTGCCGGGGTTCCGGGGTCGACGGCGCCTCTGCCGACCCCGTGCGCGTGCTTGCCGTTTCTGCCCGGGCACCCCAGCTGTTCGGTGAGCTCGCCTCTCGTCTGGCGGCGCGTCACATTGCGGCCGAGACGGCTGAGTTCACGGCGTTTTTCCAGTCCATCGCGGGCAGGCAGTTTACGGCGCTCGCCAACCTGATCGAGCGTATGAAAGCCGCCGACGAGGGCACCGCTTCCAAGACCGAGTGGTGGCCCGCTCCAGAGCTTACCGACTGGATTTATAGCCCGCTTTCGGGTTCCGACGCCGCGAGCGCCCGCGGCTTCGACAAGAACATGCGCCTGTCGCGCGGCAAGACCACTGCGGGCGTCAAGAGCCTACTGCAGAGCGTGCAGGGCCAGGTGAGGGGCGCTCGCAAGGCCGCCAGCGACGATAACTGGTTTAAGAATGTGCCGTGCGTGGTCTCGGACGTGTTCCAGGCGCTGTGGCGTGACAAGCCCGTGACGGCGCTTAAGGCCATGCTTGCCGTTGCCGAGGCGTTGCCCGATCGCGCTCTAGGCGGCCTTGACGGCCAGGCCCGTCGCCAGGCAGAGACGGCTTTGCTGCGCCATGCCATCGACATCCTTATGAACGATGCTCGCGCGCTCGACGTGTCGCAGGCCGCGACCGTGCCGGTTCTCGACGGCGTTCGAACCAAGGTGGACAAGCGCAGTACCGCCTACGATTACGAGACCTACGAGGTCGATCGCACACCACGAGCACAAGTGCGCTTCGCGTCGCTTGCCGATGCGTCGGTTCTTCGCCCTGACAGCTACGATGCCGTGCTGTTTGCCGATGTCGACCTGGACAGCTATCCGCTTTCGCACGAAGAGGGCCCGCTTGCCACGTTGACGGCCGAGCTGCGCCGCGACGGCGTGTCTTTGGAGCCCGCCGCCCTGCTGCGCGTGCGCTTTGGCCGTGCGATGCAGGCGGCGAGCGGTCCGGTCGCGCTCGCCCGCGTGACGCACGATCGTCAGGCACGCGAATGCTACCCGGCAGCCGTATGGACAGAGCTGCGGGCACATGCCGAGGCCGCTGGCGCTGCCAAGCCCACGCGCGTGGGCGAGGGCGATATCATCGCCGACTTTGATCCCGCGGCAGGCGAAGGTCTTAGGCGCGAGCGCGTGACCTGCGAAGCTCCTCAGCATCTGAGCGATGAAGCCATTCCGTATCTGGTCCTGCGCCGTCGCGATGGCGAGGGCGAGGATGCGCCGCTGGTGCCGCGCCTGACGTCTGCCTCGCAGATCGAGGCCTATTCGACCTGCCCGCTATGCTGGTTCGTCTCGTACCGCGTGAAGCCCCAGTCGATCGACGCCGGCTTTGGCAATATGGAGAAGGGCAACTTTGTCCACGACGTGCTGGAGCATCTGCACGCCCGTCTGCCCCAGGAAGGCATGGAGCGCGTGACGCCCGAGAACCTGCCGCGCGCTCAGGAGCTGCTGCGCGAGGTCTTTGACGAGACATTGGCCGAGCATGCCTCCAAGCGTGGCAACGAGGGTCCGCTCGTGCCGCTCTCTCCGGTAGAGGAGCGCCAGGTGGCCGAGATTCTGCCGCAGCTGGAGGGTGTGCTTGCCTATGAAGCCGAGGCGCTGACTCCTTTTGCTCCACGCTACCTGGAGTTTGCCTTTAACGATCTTAAAGTCGAGTATGCCGGTTGGCCGCTCGGCGGGCGTATCGACCGCGTGGATGTGGATGCCGAGAATCGCGCCGTGGTAATCGACTACAAGCATCGTTCGGGCGTCGAGGAGTTTAAGCTCGCCGACCCCACGGTGCGCGACGAGGAGTCGGGCGAGGCGCCCATCGACGACCCGCGCTGGCTGCCGCCCCATACCCAGACACTCATCTACGCGCAGGCCATGCGTCGGGCACTGGGCTTGGATACCCGTGCAGCGCTCTATTTTTCGACCAAGGGCGGCAAGCCCGCGCTGCGCGGTGCGGCGAGCGCCGAGTTGCTCGAGGAAGAGCGCAGTGACGGTCGCATCCCGGGCCTCAAGAAGGGCTTCCCGGGCGAGGGCGGCAGCATGGACTTCGATGCCCTGCTCGATCGCGTGGAGGCCGGCATCGCCGAGCGCCTGCGCGAGCTCGAGGCGGGCAACGTTGCCGCCGTCGACCCGGCGTCGGCTCAGGCCGCGCATGCGCGCTGCTCGTATAACCACGAAGGAACGTTTGTAAGGAGGGACGTGTAGACCATGGATCTTTCGACTTTGATGCCGCAACAGCTGCAGATTGTCAAAACGCTCGACCGCCCGCTGTTTGTCTCGGCGGGCGCCGGTTCGGGTAAGACCTTTACCCTTACGCGCCGCATCGTCTACGCGCTCTCGCCCGAGTCTGGTCCGTTCGTTGAGCATCTGGACCAGGTGCTCGCCATTACCTTTACCAAAGATGCCGCGGCCGAGATCCGTGACCGCGTGCGCCGCGCGCTCATCGACGAGGGCATGGACGAGGAGGCCCTGACCGTCGACGATGCGTGGATCTCGACCATTCACGGCATGTGTTCGCGCATCCTGCGCGCGCATGCGCTGGAGCTGGGCATCGACCCCGAGTTCACGGTGCTCACCGATACCGACGAGCTCATGGACCAGGCTGTTGAGCATGTGCTGGCCCGCGCGACGGCGCCCGATGCCGCCCCCGAGCTCGCGGCATCGCTCAAGGCCCTCTACGCCTGGTATCCCATGGCGGGCGAGGGCGGCCCCTTTGGCGCCGGCACCACCATCAAGGGCCTGGTGCGCGAGCTGCTGGAGCTGTCGAGCCAGCTGCCGGGCGGTATGGACGACGTGCGCGTGGCGCGCGGCCAGGCCGATACCTCGGCACTCGCCGATGCCTATCGATCGGCGTTGGGTGCAAGCAAGGCGGCGACCGAGAAGGCGCAGGTTGCACTCGACGCCATCGATGCGTTCGAGGCGAGCGGCAAGACCATGGCCGATGCGGCGCGGCTCATGATGTCGTGCACCATGCCGCGCGCGAGCAAGGCGTTCCCCAAGGAGCAGGTCGAGCTGCTCAAGGCCGAGGCTGCCGATGCATTTATCAATATCGCGCTGGCCTGCGGTGGTCCCGCGCTCGATGCGCTGGTGGGCTTGGCCCGCTCTGTAGAGGCCGAGTATCGCGCGCTGAAGGCCGGCCAGTCTGCCCTCGACAACAACGACCTGCTGCGCATGGCCTACGAGGCCCTGCGCGATTACCCGGCCATTCGCGCTGCGTACGAGGGCCGCTTTAAGATGGTCATGATCGATGAGTTTCAGGATACCGACCAGATGCAGGTCGATCTGATCCGCTACCTGACGGGTGCGGGGGAGCGCGCGCTGTGTACCGTGGGCGATGCGCAGCAGTCGATCTATCGCTTCCGCGGCGCCGAGGTCGAGGTCTTCCGTCGCCAGGAGCGCAAAGTGGGATCGACGGCGGCGTCCGAGACGGTTGCCACGCTGGATGTCCCCACCGGCGAGCTCGTCAAGCTCGTGCGCAACTTCCGCAGTCACGACGAGATACTGCGTTACGTGGCACGCGTCTTCGACGGCGATGACGGCGGCCTGATGCAGGGCTTTTTGGATCTTGAGGCGAGCGACGGCCGCAAGGACACGCTGGTGGCAGATGCCTCGCGTCGCCAGGCCCTCTTTGTTGCCGGCGGCAGCACGCAGGAGCGCACACAGGCCAAGGCCCGTGCAATCGCGGAGCGCTTCCGCGCGCTTGCCGATGCCGGCCAGCCCCAGGGCGGCATGGTGCTGCTGCTGGGCCGCATGACCAACGCAGACGTCTACGCACAGGCCTTCCGCGACCAGGGGCTCGACTGCGTCATCGCGGGCGGCTCGGTCTTTGCGCAGGCTGCCGAGGTGCAGACGGTGCGCGCCCTGGTCTGCGCGCTCGCCAACCCGGCCGATACGGCGCAGGGCCTTATGCCGCTGCTGGCATCGCCGATGTTTGCACTCGGCGCCCAGGAGTTTTTGGCGCTTGCGACCAAGCTCGACGAGCAGACGGGGGAGACCTCGCGCCGCAACATCGATGCAGGCATCATGAGCGATTTCGACGTGCCGGGCCTGCAGGGCCTGCCGCTCGTGACGCGCGCCCGCGAGGTTCTGCGGTATGCGCTTCGTCGCGTGGGCCGCGATTCGTTCGCCGCCATCGCGCGCGACGTGGTTAACGCCTCCGGCTGGTTTGTGCGTCTGGCACAGCGTGGTCCCGAGGGCAAGGCCATTGCCGCCAACGTGCTCAAGGCGCTCGACGCTGTGGCCGAGGCGGAGGCCGGGTTCGGCAACTTGCCGCGTTCCATCGCGCTTGCCTTCGATCGCTTCCTGGCGGGCAAGGAAGCCCCGGGTGCCCTCAACGAGGAGGGCGACGGCGCGGTGCGCATCATGACGGTGCATGCCTCCAAGGGTCTGGAATATCCGGTCGTGGCGGTCGCGGAGTGCTTTGGCGTGCGTAAGTCCTCGGGTGCGGCACAGATGGGTCGCGTTGAGGGCGGAGCGCAGGTCGTGGCGCTGCCGGCACGCTTCGACGGCATTAAACTCGCGGACGGCACGTTCGTAAAGGGCGATGACGTCAAAAAGCAGTTTGAGCATGCGTTTAAGGGCAAGGGCACGTCGCTGTGGCTGCCGCCGGAGCTCATGGAGGATGTCTGCGCGACGGGTTCTCCCGCCGAGGCATTTGCTCGCCTGCGCAACGATGACCTGCAGCTTTCGCTCGAGGAGCGGGCCCGCTTGCTCTATGTTGCCATGACGCGTGCGCGCGAGCTGGTGATCTTGGCGATGGATGCCGGCGTGAGCCGCGGCAAGGTGACGGCGCCGACCTTCGACGTCGAGACCGATCTGACCTACGACGTGCTGCGCCGTATTTTGCCGACCGACGCTCTGGACATGCCGCAGCTCGATGCCGACCGCCTGGTGTTCGACAACTCCCAGCCGGGCGACTACGAGCTCATTTCGCTTTCGGACTTTACCTTTGGCGAGCAGGCGTTTGAGGCCAATGCTTCGCTGGATGCCGAGGGCAGGCTCGTTCGTGGCGATACCGATGTCGCCGATAATGCTGCGCACTCAACTGTGCCTGGTCCTGCCGATCCCAAGCCCGATTCGTTTGAACTCGTATATCCCCAGGCGGCGGGCGTGCGCATGGGCATCTGTCCGTTCCCGGCGCGTGATTCGTACAGCTATTCGTCGATTGCCGCGGCGCTGCATGCCGAGGCCGAGGACCGTGCCGCCGAGACGCGCGTGCCCATGGACGAGGCTGGCGATGATGCGGAGTCGGATGGCTCGGAGATGACGGATGCGGACGTGGCTGCTGTCGAGCCCGCCGGTAATCCCATGGCGCTGGGCTCGGCCTTCCACGCTGCCTGCCAGTGGCTCATCGAGATGGGTGCCGATGCGCTGCCCGCTGAGCGTGCCGATGCACTGGCGCGCCTGTGGCGCCTGACGCCGGAACAGCGCGAGCGCTTCGATGTCGCTCTGGATCGTTGGCTCAAGTCGTCGGTTCGTGCCGAGCTGCTCGCGTGGCCGTGCATCCGTGCCGAGGTGCCGTTCTTCTCGCTGGGCTGCGAGGACGAGGACATCGCTCGTTACGGTGCCTATGCTGAGGGCGCTATCGATGCACTGGCCACCGATCCGGCCGATCCGTCGCGCGCACTGGTCATCGATTACAAGACGGGTGGCACGCCGGATGAGACGCCGGACCAGCTGCTCGAGAAGCACGCCCTGCAGGCGCGCGTCTACGCCGATGCGTTGCACAAGGCGGGATTTGAGGCCGTGACCGTCAAGTTCGTCCGCGTGGAACAGGCGAATCCAGCCATCTTCGTCGAACCCGCCGAACCTCAAGTGGTCACCTACAACCTCTAGCCACCTCAGGCTTTACGGTGCTATTTGGTTAGTTTTGCGGCTGTAAAGCCCTCAATCGTCCAAATGGCACCGCAACGCATGGGAGAGCCTGGGGCGTTACAATGACTCGAACGGTTCAAACGAATAAGGAGCCATCATGCAGCTCACCAAAACGCTTAAGGTGACACCGGAGGAGCTTTTTGACGCTCTGGCGGGGTCCATCATGCAGGATATCGAGAACGCCACGGGCAAGCGTCCCAGCCGCAACAAGCTCAACGGCTATAAGTACGAGAAGCGCGCCCAGTCCGCAAAAGGCAAGGCCAAGGGCACGGCGATCAAGGTTAAGATCAAGCACTTTGACTACCCGTGCCTCTATGAGGTCCGTTTTCAGTATGCGGCGGGCATCAATACCATGCGCTATGAGGCTGCACCTGCTGGCGATGGTGCCTGCGAGCTCACCTATACCGAGGATTTTCAGGGTGTGGGTGGCAACACGTCTGGCACGCGCGGCAAGCTTGGCCTCTTCTTCTATGAGCGCAAGCTCAAGAGCCACGCCAACCAGACGATTGATCAAATCGTCAAATACATCGAGGGTGAGCGCCGCGTAAAGGCTAATCCCGTCTTTGCCGATGATACTGCCGAAAACGCTTCGGATGTATTCCATTGATACCCTGTGCAAAAGCTTTACCGCTCTTCACATCAACTGTGAACACTTCAGGCTTCGAATCAGTAGCGAGCGGCCCGACAAAAATAGTTGTTGGTAGTGCCAAATGAATAAGAATGCCACTACGCAACTGCACGTCTATTCCGCCTTTTTCGTTCTCACGGGATTTGTTTTAAATCGGGGAGTGTTTCTACTTTTCCTTGCGGAGAAAGGAATGTCTGTTACGGAAATCGCGCTTTATCAAGCCCTGTTCAACATAGCAACGGTCGTCCTCGAGCTGCCAACAGGGCTGATAGGCGATTTCTTTGGAAAGAAGTTTTCGATTCAAGTGGGCGTGCTGCTGCTTTTCTTCCATACCGCCGGCATGCTGTTGCTCTCAGGCCCCTTTCTTGTCGTGCTTTCCCTTGTTGAGGCACTCGCCTACTCCCTTCAATCGGGATCCGAACAAGCACTTTTATATGAAATTGCCCGAAATGCCGGTCAAGGAGAGCGCTTCCTCACCATCAACGCTCGGCTGCTTGCCGCGCAATCAATCGCTACGGGAATGGCAATTGTGCTCGGATCTTTCATTGCCCAAGTATCTTGGAGTGCCCTCTACGTATGTGTCTCCGTTTTCTATCTCCTGCAGCTTTTCCTTCTGTATCCCATTGAGAGGACGGAAACGACCCGTTCTGAAAGATCAGAAAAGGGGAGGTTTGACGCAGCCAAGATGTTCAGGCGCGAGACCTGGCGCGTTGGAGAATCCGCTTTTGCGGTATTGCTTCTCCTCATCGGCACAAGCATGCTCGACGGATTCTACGGGAGTTATTACAACTTGAATCAGTTGGTATTCGACGCATTTGATGCTCCCGTCTCCATAATAGGAATCTTTTTCGGTGCATCCTATGCAGTAAATGCGACGGCCTACATTGCAGCAGATTTCTTCTCATCGAGTTTCGGGAAAAGAAATACCATGCGCGGCTCGATGCTAATTGAGGCTGGCCTTTTCATGATTCTTCCGTGGTTCGCTTCAAATCCGCTGTGTTTGTTTGGCCTTAGCATGGTGCTTTGTTTTCTCCCAGAAGTGGTGTACATCACTTCGGAAAACTTAATCCAAGACGCGATAGCGGACGATCTCCGCGCGACGATCCTTTCCATCGCATCTCTGGTAAGGGCTCTCTTTTCCGCAACGTTTTTCTCCATATTTGGACATGTGTTAGGGTTATATCCCATTCAGATAGCGCTCGGTATTATTGGCGCAATCGCGATAGCAATTACCGCCGTCGTTTCATTAAAAATGGTAGGAATGCAGGTCTCCAAGAATTGATATATCGATTGACGAGCTATCCGAAGCGTCGAGCCTTCTTGATGGACATGACTATTCGTCACAAATCATTCCGCGCATCGCCGGGGTTCCAGTAATACTCGATATATCTGGATGCCCTCATTCCCCTTTTTGAAGGTTCCAAAAAGACTACCCGTGTGGGTTTGGCTAGGTTCGGGTGCCGTCCGCGCCGTGCGGTAAAATCGTTCAGTCAGAACACGAACCCGCATCGGAGCTCATCACATGGCATTTGTCCATCTGCACAACCACACTGTCTTTTCCATGCTCGACGGCGCAACCCGTATCCAGGATATGGTCAACCGTGCCGTTGAGCTGGGCATGCCCGCCGTGGCCATTACCGACCACGGCTACATGTATGGCGTGCCCGATCTGGCGCTGGCCTGCGACGCCGTCAACCACAACACGCCCGAGTACAAAACCTGGAGCCACGACAAGGCCTTCTTGGAAAAGGATCGCCGCGACGAGCTGGTGGAGCCCGATCCCGAGGCAAACCCGCGCGAGCATGCCCAGTATGTGAAGGACATGGCCATGTGGGATGAGAAGGGCAACATCGACGAGCTCAAGCCGCCTCTGGTCATCAAGCCCATCTTTGGCTGCGAGGTTTACTTTACGCCGGACGAGACGCTCGC
>CABUJL010000047.1 GCA_902491915.1 uncultured Collinsella sp. | reverse complement strand
ACCATTCCACCCCCAATATGTTGTAAAACACCCCCGAGCATATGTTCGAAAACACAATATGTTGTGTTTACAGCAAAGGCGGGATGCCACCTGTGGCACCCCGCCTTTCAACCTCAACCTTCAAGTTGACCTTGAGGCGATTTTTGCGTCCTTTTACATGGCGTTCACATCGCCCCCAAACTCCCCCACCCAAGGCACGTGCGGCCCACCACCGCGACGACAAGTGGCGAAAAATGGGACGGGCCCCAGATTGCCCATGCGCGCGCAAAAGCACGCCGCAGCAATCTGGGGCCCGTCCCCAAATACCTATAAATATGCAGGCCAGCGATGTGTTAACGATGCGCCAGCGGATGCGCCGCCAGATAGACCTCGGTCAGTTGCGTGCGGTCGACATGCGTGTAGACCTGCGTGGTCGAAATATCGGCATGGCCCAAAATCTCCTGCAGCACACGCAGGTCGGCACCGCCCGCGAGCATGTGGGTGGCAAAGGAGTGGCGCAAGGTATGGGGATGGAGCCCCACCAGCCCCACCTGACGCCCATACCGCTCGCATATCGCATGCACGGCCTGGCGCGACAGGCGACGTCCGTTCTTATTTAAAAAGACCGCCGAGGTCTCGGTTCCGCGGGCATGGGCCGCCAAGCGAGAACGTCCCTCAGTTACATAGAGCATCAGAGCTCGCGCCGCGCTTCCCACCAGCGGGGACAGGCGTTCCTTCGAGCCCTTACCGCGAACGAGTACAAAGCCATCGTCAATATGGATATCGCCCACATCGAGCCCCACCAACTCGCTCACACGCAAACCGCATCCGTAGAGCACTTCCAAGATGGCATGGTCGCGCAAGCCCATCTCGCCCTCGGGGAAGTCTTGATCGAGCAGAGCCGAGACATCCTCCACCGATAGATACTCCGGCAAACGCTCAGCCTTTTTAGGCAGGCGCAACGCCGCCGTTGGATTTTGGGCTACAGCCCCATCGCGCACCAAAAAGGCATGCAGGCCCTTCACGGCTGCAAGCGCACGCTCCACCGAGGCATCGGAATAGCCCCCATCGCGACGGTCGGCGACAAAGCCCTCCACGACCTGACGAGTCACCTCTTCAAAAGACACAATCCCCGCCCGCTCCAGATAGGCGCAGTACGTCGTCAGGTCACGACGATAGGCCGCAATCGTGTTGCGCGCCAAACCCCGCTCGACCGCGAGGTAATCGAGATACTCCCCCGCCGCCACGGCGAGCGACGAGGGAGTAGCTTCGGTATGTTCCTTATTCGCCGGCACCCTTAGTCCGTAGCGAGGTTCATGGGCGTCACCTGCAGACGGTCGACACCCTCGTGCTGGCCGATCGAAGCGCGTACGAACTCGCGGAACAGCGGCTGCGGGTTGGTCGGGCGGCTCTTGAACTCGGGATGAGCCTGGGTTGCCACATACCACGGATGCACGTCGCGCGGCAGCTCGACCATCTCGACCAGGCGCTCGTCAGGCGACAGACCCGAGATAACCAAACCGGCGTCCTCGAGCTGGTCGCGGAAGGCGTTGTTGAACTCAAAGCGGTGACGGTGACGCTCGTAGACGAGTTCCTCGCCATATGCCTCGCGAGCAAGGGTATCGGCGGCGAGCTTGCACGGATAGGCGCCCAGGCGCATGGTGCCGCCCTTCTCGGTCACGTCCTCCTGCGAGCTCATCAGATCGATGACACTATACGGGCCATCCGGATCGAACTCAGAGGAGCTGGCGCCGGCAAGGCCGACGACATTGCGCGCAAATTCGCACACGGCCACCTGCATACCCAGGCAAATGCCCAGATACGGAATCTTGTGCTCACGGGCAAACTCGGCCGCGAGGATCTTGCCCTCCAGGGCGCGCTTGCCAAAGCCGCCGGGGACCAGGATGCCCGAGGCGTCGCCCAGAACCTCGGAGACATTCTGCTCGTCGAGGCTCTCGCCATCGACCAGCTGCACGTCAACATGGCGATCGTAGAAGACGCCCGCATGGTGCAGGGCCTCGATAACCGACAGGTACGCATCGGGCAGCTGCGTGTACTTGCCCACGACGGCGATCTTCACCTTGTCGGCGTGATGGTTGGCGTGATTCTGTTTGCGCAGGAACTCATTCCACTCGCTCATGTCGCGCTCACGCGGGTCCAGACCCAGGCGCTCGCAAATGCGCAGGTCAAAGTCCTGCTCGGCAAGCAGCTGCGGAACATCGTAAATGCTCGCGCAGTCCTCGTTGGTAAAGACACAATCGGTGTCGACGTCGCAGAAGCTTGCGATCTTTCCGCGGATAGCGTCATCGATATGGTGGTCGGAGCGCAGCACGATGATATCGGGCTGGATGCCAAAGCTGCGGAGCTCCTTGACGGAATGCTGCGTGGGCTTGGTCTTGACCTCGTGGGCGGCGGCGATATAGGGAACGAGCGACACGTGGATGTAGCAGACGTTCTCGGGGCCGGCCTCCTTGCGGTACTGACGGATGGCCTCGACAAACGGTTGGGACTCGATGTCGCCGATCGTGCCGCCCAGCTCGGTGATGACTACATCGGAGCCGGTCTGCTCCTCAATGCGGCGGAACTTGTCCTTAATGGCATTGGTGACGTGAGGAATCACCTGCACGGTACCGCCCAAAAAGTCGCCGCGACGCTCGCGGGCGATCAAGCTCTTATAGATGGCGCCGGTCGTAAAGTTGGAATCGCGGGTCAGGTTCTCATCAATAAAGCGCTCGTAATGACCCAGGTCCAGGTCGGACTCGTAACCATCCTCGGTAACGAAGACCTCACCATGCTGGAAGGGGCTCATGGTACCGGGGTCGACGTTCAGATACGGATCGGCCTTCTGCATCGTTACTTTGTAGCCACGCGACTTGAGCAGACGGCCCAGCGAGGCCGCGGTGATACCCTTGCCCAGGGACGAAACCACGCCACCGGTTACGAACACATGCTTGGTCATATTGAGTTACCTGCGCTTCCCGTAGAAGTTGTTTATCCACATCTTACGGGTCTTCATTGTAATACTCGCGCCGCGGACCGTTCGCAATTTTTCTCGCGTGCGATTGCATTTCTCAATCTTGAAACAAAACGCCGCCCGGTTTCCCAGGCGGCGTCGCTATGGCAAGGGTTACATGCTGCTATCGATCAGCAACCTCGTCCTCAAGCATTTCTTGAACGAGCATGCCGGTACGGACGCCCTCAAGATACCACTCGCCACGTTCGGTGAGGCAAATGCCATTTGCAAGCTGACCGCCGTCGTCGCTATAACGCGAGACGACATCAATCATGCCTTCGGAATCCAAGCGATCGATTGCGGCGCGGGCACGATACGGCGAAACCCCCACGCGCTCGGCAAGCGTTTTGCGCGAGAAACCATACGGCCCGCCATTGTCTTCGGTTTGCTGGTCGATCTCCATCAACACCAGCACCTCGACACGCTTCATATCGTTGACACTCGCACGACCCTTGCCCGCCATAGCAGCCTCCTCAAACCGAGCACGAGCATCTAACGCGCCGTGCGCGACCGACACACCTCACGATGGCAGGTAATATCCATCATGCGGCATCCCGCTAAGGATGAAACAGTTACGGTTATTGTATACCGCTCAAATTGTTTCTAGGCAGGTAAACAGCTATTTTTCGCCGAAATAGGCGCTTTATTGATCAAAAAGCCGTACCGGGCGCTAACCCGATACGGCCAAAATGCAATGCAATTACCGCGGTGCTTCAAACTTAGCGATGGAAGAAACCGCGGCGCTCAAACTTGGGCTCGCAGCACACGTTGATACCCAGTTTGCGCAGTACCGTCTCGTCCGTCGGCGAGATAATCACGCTAAAGAAGGCATCGCAACCGCGCAGCTGCTCCAGGCCCGAAAGGACGCGAGCGGCCGTCTCACTCGTGGCCGAGGTGATCGACAGCGCCATAAGCGTCTCGTCGGTGTGGAGGCGCGGGTTTTTGCTGCCCAGGAAATGCGTCTTGAGCTTGCTGATGGGCTCGATCGCTTCATCGCTAATGACCTCGAGCTCAAGGTCGACGCCCGAGACATGCTTAAGTGCATTCATGATGAGCGAGCTCGCAGCGCCCAGGCGCGTGGAAGTCTTGCCGGTCACCACGGAGCCATCGGGCATAACCATGGCACCCACGGGACCACCCGTCAGCTGCTCCCTGGTGAGGGCCGCCGAGCGCGCCGGTGAGTAGTTCTTATCGATGCCGGCTTTCTTCATAATGATCTTGAGACGGTCGACTTGCTCATCGCCCACGCCGGTACGGCGCACATTTTCGACCGCGGTAAAGTAGCGGCGGACGATCTCCATCTTGGAAGCGTCGCGGCAGGCATCGTCATCGGTGATGGCAAAGCCGACCATATTGACGCCCATGTCCGTAGGACTCTGGTAGGGGCTCTTGCCCAGGATCTTTTCCATCAGAGCACGGACCACCGGGAAGGCCTCGACGTCGCGGTTGTAGTTGACCGTGGTCTTGTTATAGGCCTCAAGGTGGAAGGAGTCGATGATATTGGCATCGTCGAGGTCCGCCGTGGCCGCCTCGTAGGCGATGTTGACCGGATGCGTGAGGGGAAGGTTCCAGACCGGGAAGGTCTCGAACTTGGCATAGCCGGCGGCCGTGCCATGCTTGTGCTCGTGATAGAGCTGAGACAGGCAGGTGGCAAGCTTGCCCGAGCCAGGACCGGGGGCAGTGACCACGACGAGCGGTCGGGTGGTCTCGACAAACTCATTCTTGCCGTAGCCATCGTCGGACACGATCAGATCGACATCGTGCGGATACCCCTCGATGGGATAGTGCAGCTTGGCGGGAATACCGAGCGCGTTCAGGCGGTTGCGGAACACATCGGCAGCGGGCTGGCCGGCATACTGGGTGATGACCACAGCCGCGACGGCAAACCCATTCCCTCGGAACAGATCGACCAGGCGCAAAACGTCCTCGTCATAGGTAATGCCAAGGTCACCACGAGCCTTGTTTTTCTCGATGTGGTTCGCGTTGATCGCGATGATGACCTCAACGTCATCGGCAATGCTCTTGAGCATGCGGAACTTGCTGTCCGGTTCAAAACCCGGCAGCACGCGACTCGCGTGATAGTCGTCAAACAGCTTGCCGCCAAACTCCAAATAGAGTTTGCCGCCAAACTGCGAGATGCGCTCCTTAATATGAGCGGCCTGCAGCTCGATATATTTCGCGTTGTCGAAACCCTGGCGCATGTATGGCTCCCGTCCCGTTTCCAATTAATGTTCTAGGCGATTATAACGGAGCAGACCCTCCCCAACGCCCAAGCAATCAACTGGCACCAACCAAACACGCCATCGATAAGTTGCGGTGAAATAGTTCCCGTTTAACCCCTCAAGACGGCCAAACAGGAACTATTCCACCGCAACTTCCCCTTTTTGGCTCAAACAAACCTGGCCTTTGTATCAATAATGGAAACGTCGCAGGTTGAGCATAAGCCAGCGAAAGCCCGCCAGAGTAGGCAAAGCGCCCTCTGCACCAACAATGGAAAGCGCCGCAGGCAGAGGACGGACAGCGAGCGCCGTCCAGGACGTACAAGTTGGCATGAAAAAGGCGAGGCATAGACCTTTTGGTCATGCCTTGCCTTTTGAATGACAAATTGTCGTCCTGGGCGGCGCGCAGCGTCGACTGGTTGCGCGGTTCGTAGAACCGCGCAACATAAGTGCGCCCCCTCCCGCGCACGGAACGGAAGGGGGCTAAAGGTAGGAGTCTACCGGTGGGTTTACCCCACCGGACAGACGATGACCAGGTGATCCTTTACAGGATCGTCAAGGTTTCCGTGGGGTACCCGTTGGGTACTTAGAGCAACACGCAGGCGACGGTCAGGATGATGGCGCAGACGACGGAGAGCGCGACGATGAGCTTAAGGGCAAACTTGAGCCAGGTCGTCCACTCGATCTTGGCCAGGGCGAGACCGCCCATGATGGCGCCGGAGGTCGGGGTGAACAGGTTCACGACACCGATGGCGGCGGAGAAGATCATGACCATGACCTCGGGGGAGAAGCCGAGCTTAACAGCCAGCGGTCCCATGATGGGCATGGAGACGGTGGCCATACCGGAGGTCGAGGGGATCAGGAAGGACAGGCCGAAGTAGACCAGGAAGCTCATGGGAGCGAAGATCACGCCGGACAGACCAGCCAGGGCATTGGCGGCAGCGTCGAGGACGAAGACGTCGAGGCCGGTGTTAGCCATGAGGACGGAGATACCACGAGCGAGGGCGATGACGAGAACAACGGACATCATGTCGGCAGCGCCGGTGATGAAGGTGTTAACGATCTGCTTCTCGGACAGGCCACCGATGATACCGATCAGGACGGCCATGAGGAAGAACCAGGTGGAAGCCTCGTCGAAGTACCACTGGCCAATGGGCAGGCCGGTGATCAGGGCAGACCAGCCCTGGACGACGGCGTTACCGTCGGCGTCGTAGACAGCGCCAGCGTCGAAGAAGTTGGCGACGCCCTCGTTGAGGTCGGCCAGCGGAATGAAGCCGACGATCATGACGACGAAGGTGAAGGCGAAGGCGATCAGAACACCCTTCTGACGACCGGTGAGCTTGACCTCCTTGTGGACCTCGGAAGCAGCCTTGCCGTGAGCCTCTTCGGCGTCCTTGAGCTCCTGCATCGACAGGATGGTGGAACCCTTGTCAGCCTTGACCTTCTTGGCGTAGCTCATCACGAAGAAGATGGACATAGCGGTAGTGACAATCCACAGGACGGCACCGAGGCCGATGATGATGGACTGGTTGACCTCAATGCCAACGCCGGTCAGAGCGTCGACGGCAGCGCCGACGGCGAACGGGTTAACCGTGGAGCCCAGGCAGCCGCAGCCAGCGCCGAGCAGGACGGTAGCGGCACCGACCATGGGGTCGAAGCCAGCGGCCATCATGGTAGCGGCGAGCAGGGCGTAGAAGGGAACGGTCTCCTCGCACATACCATAGGTGGTACCACCGAGGGAGAAGATGAGCATCAGCACGGGAATGAGCATAATCTCGTTGCCCTTAAGCTTCTGCACCAGAACGGCGATGCCGTTGTCCAGGGCGCCGGTCTCGGTCATCATGCCGAGGAAGCCGCCCAGGATCATAACGAAGAGGCAGACGGGCAGAGCGTCAGCGAAGCCCAGGATCGGGGCGGTGCAGAAATCGCTCAGACGGGCGGCAGTAACCGCGCCACCGGACGTACCGGAGACGATAACGGTAATCACTGCGACAATTGCCAGCAGAGCAAGAAGAATGGTGAACGATGAAGGCATACCGCGCTTTTTCTTAGCGGTCTCAGTCATAGTTCTCATCCCCCCTTCATAAATCATTTACTGATCTCGCCAGAAGCGGCTCTTCCGTGCCGTGCCTGCCGCTTGATGCGAGATTATTACCAGATAAAACCGCTCGGGGTGTGCAGCAATACACCCCGAGCGAGATGCTAGATGCTCTTACTTGAGCGTGGCGTACATGACAGCCTTGATGGTGTGCATGCGGTTCTCGGCCTCGTCGAAGACCTTGGAAGCGGGGCTCTCGAAGACCTCGTCGGTGACCTCCTGCTCGGTGATGCCGAACTGCTCGCACTTCTCGGCGCCAATGGTGGTGTTGGTGTCGTGGAAGCTGGGCAGGCAGTGCAGGAAGATGGCACCCGGGTTGGCCATAGCCATGACCTCGGAGGTGACACGATACGGGGTGAGCTGAGCGATGCGCTCGGCCCAGACCTCGTCGGGCTCGCCCATGGAGACCCACACGTCGGTGTAGATAACGTCGGCACCGGTGACGCCGTCCTTGACGTCGGTGGTCAGCTTGATGGTGCAGCCGTTGGCCTCGGCGATGGGCTTGCAGGCCTCGATGACGTCGTCGGCGGGCATGCACTCCTCGGGGCCGCAGGCCACGAAGTTCATGCCGAGCTTGGAGCAGACGACCATGAGGGAGCGAGCAACGTTGTTCTTGCAGTCGCCCATGAAGACGAGGGTCTTGCCCTTGATGTCGTAGTTGAAGTTCTCCTGGACGGTCAGGATGTCGGCGAGCATCTGGGTGGGGTGCCACTCGGTGGTCAGGCCGTTCCACACGGGCACGCCAGACTTGGCAGCGAGCTCCTCGACGTCGTCCTGGGCAAAGCCACGGAACTCGATGCCATCATACATGCGGCCGAGAACGCGGGCGGTGTCCTCGATGGACTCCTTCTTGCCCATCTGCGACGAACCGGGATCGAGATAGGTCACGCCCATGCCCAGGTCCATGCCGCCGACCTCGAAGGCGCAGCGGGTACGAGTGGAGGTCTTCTGGAAGAGCAGAACGATGTTCTTGCCCTCGAGATAGCGATGCGGAACGCCAGCGCGCTTCATATCCTTGAAGTTCTTGGAGAGCTTGAGCAGGTACTCGATCTCCTCGGTGGTGAGGTCGAGAAGCTTGAGGAAGCTACGGCCGGAGAGGTTAACACCCATGGTTCGATTCCTTTCGAAGAAATGAATTACGTAAGTATCAGTGTTGCCCGTTTAACGGGCGAAGCCGGTGCGGTTGTAGGGGGACCGCACCGGAAACGGAAAGACTTAGAGGTCCTCGCGCCAGAAGGGCATGCTCATGCAGCGCGGGCCGCCGCGGCCGCGGGAGAGCTCGGCGGAGGGCACGACGAGAAGGTCCAGGCCCTCCTTGTACAGCACGTCGTTGGTGACGGTGTTGCGGGCGTAGACGCAGATCTTGCCGGGCTCGACGCACAGGGTGTTGGAGCCGTCGTTCCACTGCTCGCGGGAGGCCGCGATCGGGTCGCCGCCGCCGCAGGGGATCAGCTTGACCTGGTCGACGCCGGTGGCGTCCTCCAGGACGTGCTCGAGGGTGTCCTCGATCAGGCGGATGTTCACGTCGCCCGGGTTCTTGCCGGCGGTCAGCTCGTAGACGCGCAGGGTGCCCATGATGGCGGGGTGGATCGTGAACTTATCGACGTCGATCTGGGTGAAGACCGTGTCGAGGTGCATGAAGGCGCGCGAGACCGGGATGTCGAAGGCCAGGATGCGCTCGACCTTGGAGTCGGAGTTCCAGAAGATGTTCTGGGCCATGACGTCGATCGCGGCGGCCTGGGTGCGCTGGGAGATGCCGACGGCGAGGGTCTTCTCGTTGATGTTCAGCACGTCGCCGCCCTCGGTGTGGAACTGGCAGTCGCGGCGGAAGTACAGCGAGACGTCCTTGTAGTCGGGGTGGTACTTGAAGACGTACTTGCCGTACAGGGTCTCGCGGTTGCGGGTGACCGAGTACATGCGGTTGAGGTTGACGCCCTCGCCGACGACCGCGAACGGGTCGCGGGTGAAGTAGAGGTTGGGCATCGGGTCGATGATCAGGTCGGACTCGGACTCGGAGTTGACCAGGGAGTCGAGGGTCGTGGAGGCCGTGAGGGGCATGTCGATCTCGGACTTGGTCATGCCGGCCATGGTCTTCTTGACGAACTCGAGGTTGTCCTCGATGGAGTCCAGCTTCTCGCGGACGATCTGCGGCATGTGCTGGCCGCGGATGCCGGCCTCGGCGATGTACTGGTCGGTGAACTCGGCGCGGGCGCCGGGGACCTGGTCGAACACCTCGGCGACGAGGTTCTCGAGATAGAGGACCTCCACGCCCTGGTCCCTCAGGATCTGGGCGAAGGTGTCGTGCTCCTGCTGCGCGACCTCCAGGAACGGGACGTCGTCGAACAGGAGTCGCTCGAGCTCGTCGGGCGGCAGGTTGAGGAGCTCGTCGCCGGGACGGTGCAGGCAGACCTTCCTGAGCTTGCCGATCTCGGAAGGCACGTGCAGACCTTTCGTCATGGCCTCCTACCTTTCTTTCGGGCCCTTGTCAGGGCCGATTCGTTAGCGCCCCTCCGTGTGAGGCGTTATTGCTGACGACATATTTATATCCAAAATCAGCTCATACTTCCACCTTGCCCCCGAACGGTTTTTTATAGGGGGTGAACGGCATACACATATACTTCACGCATGGCACACTTCATCTTAATAAAGCGTATTTACGTGCTTAAACGCGTTTTCAATCCTAAAATCAAATGGAACTAAACTTTGCTAAACCACCCTCATATTGCATATTTCCAATAAAGCTATGAATAGAATTAGCGGTTCATACCGTGTCTCAACCATTTTCATTTTTATTCAGAAAAAAGTTTGTCCTATTCATTTCTGGTAAATAAATTACCGTTTACCAGACGCTTGATACCGTTCACCGGAAACTCAGTATAAGGCCCAGCGGATACCGACTCGCTTTACGGCTCCATTTGTAACAACTTGACTTCTCGGTATAGAAAAACGGACCCGCTTCACTAGGGAAACGGGTCCGTTTTCGATTATCTTCGGCTAATTTGGATAAGGCCCTCGAAGATCATCGGAATCCTAGCGATCGAACTCCGCCAGTGCCTCGCCCAAAAGCCTCAGGCCCTCGCGCAGAACGTCCTCGCTCGCGCAGTAGCCCAGGCGTGCGCCGCAGGGAAGCTCAAAGCGGCTGCCGGGTACCAGCAGCACTCCCCTCTCGGACAGCAGGCGCTTGCAGAACTCCTCGTCGTCCTCGGGAATATCAAGCTGGATAAACGAGGTGGACACGCCCTGCGGCGCCGTCCAGGAAACGCGGTGCTGCGTATCGATCCAAGCCTGCGCGATATCGCGGTTGCCAAACACGATCTTGCGATTGCGCTCAAGGATCTTGTCCTTGTGCTCAAGCACATAGGTCGCCAGGGCATCGTTGAACACGCCGCCGCAGATCATGGTGTAATCGCGATAGGTGCGGATGCGGCTGGATATCTCTTCGTCTGCCACGACCCAGCCCACGCGGGCCGCAGGCGCCGAATAGGTCTTGGACACCGAGTTGGTGACAATGGCATTCTCGTACACGTCAGCCATCGACATAAAGGCCTCGGTGTTCTCAAGCGGCAGATACACCTCGTCGCACAGCACGTAGGCGCCCACCGAACGGGCGATCTCGGCAATCTGGCCGAGCATATCGGCATCGAGCACCGTACCGATGGGGTTCGATGCGTTGTTGATGCAGATGAGTCTGGTGTTGGGGCGCACCAAGCGCTTGAGTTCCTCGATATCGGGCTTCCAGCCGAGTTCCTCGCGAAGCTCCCAATACTCGACCTCGGCGCCCAGCGTGCGCGGAATCTCGTAGAGCGGCGCGTAGGTGGGCCACTCGGCGATAACATGGTCGCCGGGCTCGACCACAGCCATGATGGCGTTGAGGTTAGCGCCCGTGCAGCCATTGGTCTGCAGAATGTGATCGGGATTGACCTCCCGACGATACAGCTTGGCAACCTCGGCCTTAAACTCCGGCGAGCCCTCGATCCAGCCGTAGTTCATCTTCTCGCGATCCAGGCGCTCGTAGAACGTGGCGCCGTCCTGTTCATCAAGCGCGCGCAGCTCGCCCATGGTGAGCGACGAGATCGTCGACTGGGCGATGTCCCACGTGGCGCTCTTCTCCCAAACGTTGAGCCATTCCTCAACGCCAATCGTCTTGATGTCCATGGCCAAGCTCCTTACAAAAGCAGTCATCCAATCGTGTTGACGTTCCTCATACAAGATTGGGGCGGTGCGAAAACCCGCACCGCCCCAATGGGAGACATCTAATGGCAGCTAGATGTATGTATTATGACCTGTACGGGTCCTAGAAGACCCTAGAGGTCCTCGCGCCAGAAGGGCATGCTCATGCAGCGCGGGCCGCCGCGGCCGCGGGAGAGCTCGGCGGAGGGCACGACGAGAAGGTCCAGGCCCTCCTTGTACAGCACGTCGTTGGTGACGGTGTTGCGGGCGTAGACGCAGATCTTGCCGGGCTCGACGCACAGGGTGTTGGAGCCGTCGTTCCACTGCTCGCGGGAGGCCGCGATCGGGTCGCCGCCGCCGCAGGGGATCAGCTTGACCTGGTCGACGCCGGTGGCGTCCTCCAGGACGTGCTCGAGGGTGTCCTCGATCAGGCGGATGTTCACGTCGCCCGGGTTCTTGCCGGCGGTCAGCTCGTAGACGCGCAGGGTGCCCATGATGGCGGGGTGGATCGTGAACTTATCGACGTCGATCTGGGTGAAGACCGTGTCGAGGTGCATGAAGGCGCGCGAGACCGGGATGTCGAAGGCCAGGATGCGCTCGACCTTGGAGTCGGAGTTCCAGAAGATGTTCTGGGCCATGACGTCGATCGCGGCGGCCTGGGTGCGCTGGGAGATGCCGACGGCGAGGGTCTTCTCGTTGATGTTCAGCACGTCGCCGCCCTCGGTGTGGAACTGGCAGTCGCGGCGGAAGTACAGCGAGACGTCCTTGTAGTCGGGGTGGTACTTGAAGACGTACTTGCCGTACAGGGTCTCGCGGTTGCGGGTGACCGAGTACATGCGGTTGAGGTTGACGCCCTCGCCGACGACCGCGAACGGGTCGCGGGTGAAGTAGAGGTTGGGCATCGGGTCGATGATCAGGTCGGACTCGGACTCGGAGTTGACCAGGGAGTCGAGGGTCGTGGAGGCCGTGAGGGGCATGTCGATCTCGGACTTGGTCATGCCGGCCATGGTCTTCTTGACGAACTCGAGGTTGTCCTCGATGGAGTCCAGCTTCTCGCGGACGATCTGCGGCATGTGCTGGCCGCGGATGCCGGCCTCGGCGATGTACTGGTCGGTGAACTCGGCGCGGGCGCCGGGGACCTGGTCGAACACCTCGGCGACGAGGTTCTCGAGATAGAGGACCTCCACGCCCTGGTCCCTCAGGATCTGGGCGAAGGTGTCGTGCTCCTGCTGCGCGACCTCCAGGAACGGGACGTCGTCGAACAGGAGTCGCTCGAGCTCGTCGGGCGGCAGGTTGAGGAGCTCGTCGCCGGGACGGTGCAGGCAGACCTTCCTGAGCTTGCCGATCTCGGAAGGCACGTGCAGACCTTTCGTCATGGCCTCCTACCTTTCTTTCGGGCC
>CABUJL010000046.1 GCA_902491915.1 uncultured Collinsella sp. | reverse complement strand
ACATTAAGTGCTTTCCTTTGCGTGCGGAACTCGCGACAAACTTAAACAGCGGGCCGCCCGGACCGGGAATCCGACGTGCTTGTCGGGGCAACGTTCCCCTCCAAATAGGGACAGGTTTATTTTGGTCGGTTTTATCTGGGGAAACGTCGCGCTCCAGCGGTGATCTGCTCTCATCTGTCGCATGGAAATCGGCGGCGTTTCCATTTAACGCAAAAGAGGCCGCTTCCCCTAGTAGGAAGCGACCCCAAATCTTACGAATAGACGATGGTAAAGGGCTCTTTCGTTTCGGTCTCCCCTGTTGATGTATACCTCACAATTTCAAGGGTTACCGAGACAACTTGATCGACATCAATCAACTTCGTTGGCACCCAGATGTTCTCTCCGCTATTGCGCCCATAAGAAAAATATAAGTTGAACACCCCTGCGTCGTCATCTTCGATAATCTGCTCCGATCCATCCTTGTAGCTGACGGTCAGCTTATTATCAACTGCTTCATAGCCCAAATCATCGATGTGCGTCTGGATGGAAAACGGGCTAATCTCAAGAGGCGAGTCACCGGAGCGGAGTTCCTTTGTATCGACGTACGCTCCAATATTGAACTCGGGTGTCGACGCCTCAAACCGCCTCGCACTCTCACCTTCACCCTCGGTCCAATGGATATTCCAGGTGACAGCATGTTGCAAATCTCGCTCGCGATCCATAGCGGCAAAGTACATCGTGCCATTAATGACAGTATCGCTTGATGTGTCCTTATCAATTGTGCTGCGTGTGTCAGGCCATTCCTCGCCGAACTTCATATCGGGCGTGCCGATGCCCTGCTCTTCTTCACCATAGAGAACAAGTTCGCCAATCTCTGCTGCTGGCTTGTAGTAGTTAACTCCATTTGGATTGGACAACGTAAACGTCACGGCTCCGCAGCCGTTTTGGTCGATTGCCATCTCATGGATATCAAGCGTATAGCCGTTGCCCTCGACGGACAGATTAACCTCCTGGACTGCGCCTTCCAGGCTTTGGGGCGCGATGCCATCGCCAAACTCTCTGGTGTAGGTATATTTAGTTCCCGATGAGCCGCCGTTGGTCCAGGTAATGGAATCCCCGTTGCCGTGGTTTCCCCAGGCAGAGGCAAAATAGCTGGAATTGACGACGGCGTAGGCGACCCCTCCGGTCGCCAGCACTCCGGCAAGGCATCCGATCACGGCAACATACAGAGGCTTCGCGTGACCCTTTCGGCGAAGCGGCTCACCAGCAGCGGCATAAAGAACACGGTCAGCAAGATCGCTATCGGCTTGGACGGACTCGAAGGCCTGCTTGATTTGATTGGATTTCACGGTCGCCCTCCTCTAGGATGAACTTGAGCTTCGATCTGCCGCGAGCCAAACGCGTTCGAACAGTCGCGGCTGGCACATGCAATAACTCGGCAATCTCTGAGGTCGAAAAGCCCAGATAGTAATAGAGCATGATGGGAACACGGAATCGTTCCGGAAGTCGCATAACGTCTGACAGGACCGCCTTGGTCTCCTCCTGCGCCGTCGAAAGCGAATCGGCCAGGTTCTCAATATCCTCCACACGCCTCCATGGCTTTCGAAAGAGAGATTTGCATTCATTGATCGTGACCCGAATAAGCCATCGACGAAGATGTTCCCAGCTTTCAAATTGGGCATCGCTTTTGAGTAACTTCAGAAAGACGTCTTGAGCGACATCGTCGGCATCGGCACGATCGCGCAGATACGTCAATGCGATTCGAAACACGACATCACGGTGATCCTCGACCGCCTGTCTAAATGCTTGTTCTTCCATAATCACCTCCCGGTGATGCTGATGTTTCTTGCTGAGGCCCTCACCATAGATACGCTTTGACCGAACGAAATGTTTCAAATTCAAGCAGGAATAACCTACCAAAAAACCCTGCCCCTTATTGGCAAGGGATCGACGGAACGCAACAGGTTGAGCATACGCAAGCGAGCGGCCCCCAGAGCGTACAAGGTGGCATGAAAAAGGCAGGGCATTGACCTTTTGGTCATGCCCTGCCTTTTGAATGACAGATTGTAGCTCTGGGGGCCGCGCAGCGACGGAGATCGCCGCCGTTCGTTAGAACGGCGGAACTAGTTACTCCTCGTCGTTGTCCTTGGCCTCTTCGGCGTCGTCGGTGTCCACGAGCTGGTTGAGCAGCTCATCGAGAGAAGCCATGTCCTCGTTGATGGCACCGTTGGCGGGAGCCTTCTTGTCGTCGATCGGGGCGCCCAGGAGCTCCTCGTCGGCGTCGGCGTGATGCGTCGGAGCGGAGGTACCCAGCAGGATATCGTCCGGACCGTCGGGGCTAAAGACCATCTGCAGCAGCTGCGAGAGGTCTTCCTCGTCGGCAACGTCGTCGTTGTTCTCGAGGATGTAGAGCAAGTCGTGGGCCTCCAGGCCGTCACGGAGCTCGTCGATCGCCTTGGCACCGATGCCGTCGATGCGCAGCAGATCCTCCTCGGACTTGCCGACCAGGTCGCCGACCGTCTCGATGCCGACCTCGCTGAACTTGTTGGTCCAGCGCTGCGACACGCCCAGGTCGTCGAACAGGTACAGACGAGCCTTCTCGGCGGAGATGGTGTGACCATTGCGGGTGAACGAACCGTCAGCACCGCCGAACTCGTCGTAGCCGGCCCAGTCGAGCTGCTGCGGGAGTTGCTCGTCCAGGTCCTTGAGCTCCACAGGAGCCCACTCGGGCAGCGACTTGGCGTTGGGCGAAGCCGGGCCGTCGATGTCCACGTAGCCGTCGGCCGTGCGATACGTCAGCTTGGCGTTGGCGTACGGCTTGAGGCCGGTACCAGCAGGGATCTTCTTACCGACGATGACGTTGGACTTAAGGTCGAGCAGGTGATCGACCTTGCCCTCGATGGCAGCCTCGGTAAGGACGCCGGCGGTACGGATGAACGAAGCGCTCGACAGCCAGGAGTCGATGTTGGACGCGACCTTGAGCGTACCCAGGATGACGGGCTCGGCCACAGGAGCCTGACCGCCCAGACGGGCAACGCGCTCGACCTCGTCGGCGAACTCGTAGCGGTCGACGTACTGACCAAGCAGGTACTTGGAGTCACCGGGGTTGGTGATCTGAACGCGACGCAGCATCTGACGTGCGAGCACCTCGATGTGCTTGTCGTTCAGGTCGACGCCCTGACTGGTGTAGACGTCCTTGACGCTCTCGACGAAGGTGTGCATCGTCGACTCGATGTCGGTCAGCTTGCGCAGGTTGCGGAAGTTGACGAAGCCCTTGGTGATCTGGTCGCCGGCGCGAACCTCGCAGCCGTCCTCGATCTCGGGCATAAAGCGCACCGAAGCGGGGACGCGACGCTCGTCGAGGACACGGGTGTGATCCTCGGAGTCGGTGAGCGTCAGCACGTACTCGGACTTCTCGGGCTTAATCGAGAGGTGGCCGGAGTACGGAGCCAGCTCGGCCTCGCGACCCAGGATCTTCTCGTTGACGTTGCCGACGATATCGAACATACGGCTGACCGTAGGCAGACCCTGCGTAATATCGTCGACGCCAGCGACGCCGCCGGAGTGAATGGTACGCATCGTAAGCTGCGTACCCGGCTCGCCGATGGACTGGGCGGCAATAATGCCGACCGCGGTACCGATGGCGACCGGACGACGGGTGGAAAGATCCCAGCCGTAGCACTTCTGGCACACGCCGTACTTGGAGCGGCAGGTGAGCAGCGCGCGAAGCTTGACCTTCTTAAGGCCCGCATCGACCATCTTCTGAATGTCGGCGACCTTCTCGATGTAGCCGTCCTGCTCAAAGAGCACGGTGCCATCGGGAGCCACGACGTCCTCGATGAAGCAACGGCCGACGAGGTCGGTGTTGAGGTCGGTGGTGCCGGGGATGATGAGGTTGTAGGTGACGCCCTCGTGCGTGCCGCAGTCCTCCTCGCGGACGATGACGTCCTGGGCCACGTCGACCAGACGACGGGTCAGGTAACCAGAGTCCGAGGTGTGGGATGCGGTATCGACCAGGCCCTTACGGGCGCCGTAGGTCGAAATGAAGTACTCGAGCGGCAGCAGACCCTCGCGGAAGTTCGCCTTAATGGGAAGGTCGATCGTCTCGCCGGACATGTCTGCCATCAGGCCACGCATGCCACCGAGCTGACGCAGCTGGGTCTTAGAACCACGGGCGCCGGAGTCGGCCATCATGTACAGCGGGTTCTCCTCGTCGAACATGTCGAGCATGAGCGCTGCAACCTTATCGGTACAAGCGGTCCACTCGTTAACGACTTCGATGTGGCGCTCCGTCTCGTTGATGAAGCCCTCCTCAAAGTATTCGTTGATCTGGTCGACGTTGGCCTGGGCGCGATCGAGCAGCTCCTGCTTCTCGGCAGGGATGAGAGCGTCCCACACCGAGATGGTGAGGCCGGCGCGGGTAGCGTAGTGGAAGCCGGAGTACTTGATGGCGTCGAGGATCGGGCCGACCTTGGCCTCGGGGTAACGATCGCAGCAGTCCGCAACCAGCTTGGCCACGTCGCCCTTGACCATCTTGTAGTTCATAAACTCATAGTCTTCGGGCAGGCACTGGCGGTTGAAGATGATGCGCCCGATAGAGGTCTCGAAGCGCGCGGTCTTGTTGCCGGTGACGTCGTAGTCGACAAACTCGTTCTTGCCGTTCTTAACGCGGAAGATACGGGTGCCGTCCTCGTTGATGACATTGGCGTCGGCAGCGGACACGCGGACCTGGATCTTGGCCTGCATGTCGACCTCGGAGCGGCAGTCATAGGCGTGCAGCGCGTCGTCGAAGCTGGCGAACACATGGTTCTCGCCCGGCAGACCGTCACGGACCTGGGTGAGGTAGTACACACCGATGATCATGTCCTGCGAGGGGATGTTGACCGGCTTGCCGGATGCCGGCGAGCGCAGGTTGTTCGCAGAGAGCATGAGCACGCGGGCCTCGGCCTGAGCCTGGCTGGACAGCGGCACGTGGACAGACATCTGGTCGCCGTCGAAGTCGGCGTTGAAGGGCGAGCAGACCAGCGGGTGCAGGTGGATAGCCTTGCCCTCGACCAGCACCGGCTCAAAGGCCTGGATGGACAGACGGTGCAGGGTCGGTGCACGGTTGAGCAGCACGACGCGACCGTCGATGACCTCTTCGAGGATGTCCCACACAAAGGTGGCACCACGGTCGATAGCGCGCTTGGCGCCCTTGATGTTCTCGACCTTGCCAAGCTCGACCAGGCGCTTCATGACGAAGGGCTTGAAGAGCTCCAGCGCCATGGTCTTGGGCAGACCGCACTGGTGCAGCAGCAGCTTGGGGTCGGTAACGATAACCGAACGGCCGGAGTAGTCGACACGCTTACCCAGCAGGTTCTGACGGAAACGACCCTGCTTGCCCTTGAGGGCCTCGGCGAGCGACTTGAGCGGGCGACCGCCACGGCCAGAGACCGGGCGACCACGACGGCCGTTGTCGAACAGGGCGTCCACGGACTCCTGGAGCATGCGCTTCTCGTTGTTCACGATAATCGCAGGGGCGTCCAGGTCGAGCAGGCGCTTGAGTCGGTTGTTACGGTTGATCACGCGACGATACAGGTCGTTGAGGTCGGACGCGGCGAAGCGGCCGCCGTCGAGCTGGACCATCGGGCGCAGATCGGGCGGAATGACCGGGATGACATCCAGGATCATGTTCGCGGGGCTGTTGCCGCCCTTCAGGAAGGCGTCAACGACCTCGAGGCGCTTGACGGCCTTCTCGCGCTTCTGCTTCTGGGAATCCTCGTCGGCAATGATGGCCTTGAGCTTCTCGGCCTCGGAGGGGAGGTCGATGGCAGCGAGCAGGTCGCGGACGGCCTCGGCACCCATGCCACCCTTGAAGTACATCGAGTAGTAGCGGGTCATCTCGCGGAACAGCGGCTCATCGGAAATGAGGTCGCGCTCGCTGAGCTTCATGAAGGCGTTGAAGGCGTCCGTGCGGAGCTGCTTCTCGTCCTTGCACTCTTCCTCGATGTCGACGATGCCAGAGGCGATCTCCTCGGGGGTCAGCGGCTCCTCGTCGGAGAACTCGTCAAAGTTCTCGGGGTTGCCCTGCTCCTTGAGGGACTCGATCTGGCGGGCGCACTCGGCATCGATCTCTTCCAGATCGGCGGCGAGCTCCTCGCGCAGGTCGTCGGCGTCGGCCTCGCGAGCCTCGTAGTCAACCTCGGTGATGATGTAGCTGGCAAAGTACAGAACCTTCTCGAGGTCCTTGGACTTGATGTCGAGCATACGGCTCATCGGGAAGCTCGTGGGGCTCTTGAAGTACCAGATGTGGGACACGGGAGCGGCGAGCTCGATGTGGCCCATGCGGTCGCGACGCACCTTGGCCGAGGTGACCTCGACGCCGCAGCGCTCGCAGACGATGCCCTTAAAGCGGATGCCCTTGTACTTGCCGCAGGAGCACTCCCAGTCCTTGGCGGGACCGAAGATCTTCTCGCAGAACAGGCCGTCCTTCTCGGGCTTGAGGGTACGGTAGTTGATGGTCTCCGGCTTCTTGACCTCACCGTGCGACCAGGAACGGATCTGGTCGGCGGAGGCAAGGGAGATCTTTACCGAGTCAAAATCAGTAGCTTCGAAATCTGCCACAGTCAACTACTCCTTATCAGTGGTCGTGGCGGCGACAGCCTCGGGTGCCTCGGCGGTCTCGGCATCCTCGGCCTCGACGTCGGCGTCAACGCCGGCGAGCGCAGCCAGGTCGTCGAGAGCAGAGGTCTCCTCGGCGGTCACAGGGGCGGAGGCGTCCTCGTCGGCATCGTGCATGGGCTCGATGTCCAGTGCGAGGGAGCGAATCTCCTTGACGAGAACCTTGAAGGACTCGGGGATACCCGGGACAGGAACGTTCTCGCCCTTGACGATGGACTCGTAGGTCTTGACACGGCCCACGGTATCGTCGGACTTGACGGTCAGGATCTCCTGCAGGACGTTGGAAGCACCGTAAGCGTACAGTGCCCAAACTTCCATCTCGCCGAAGCGCTGGCCGCCGAACTGAGCCTTGCCGCCCAGAGGCTGCTGGGTAACCAGGCTGTAAGGGCCGGTCGAACGGGCGTGGATCTTGTCGTCGACCATGTGGCCGAGCTTGAGGATGTAGGACGTACCCACGGTAATGGGCTCGCGGAACTCCTCGCCGGTGCGGCCGTCGAACAGGCGGGTCTTGCCGCGCTCGTCAAGCTGGGTGACGAACTCGGGGCGCATGTGATCGCCAAAGGCAGCGGTAGCCTTGTTGAGCATGTTCTTGTTGGCACGACGGATGACCTCGGCGATCTCGTCCTCCTTGGCGCCGTCGAAGACGGGCGTGGCGGTGAAGAACGGACCGGGGACGTACTTGTCGGAGTCGGCCTGCTCGGTATCCCAACCGCACGCAGCAGCCCAGCCAAGGTGGCACTCGAGCAGCTGGCCGACGTTCATACGCGAAGGAACGCCCAGCGGGTTGAGGATAACGTCGATCGGGGTACCGTCAGCCATGTAGGGCATGTCCTCGACCGGCAGAACGTTGCAGATAACACCCTTGTTGCCGTGGCGGCCGGCGATCTTATCGCCCTGCTGGATCTTACGACGCTGGGCGACGTAGACGCGCACCTGCTCGTTGACGCCGGGGGCCAGGTCGTCGCCGTTCTCGCGGCTAAAGCGGACGACGTCGATGACGCGGCCGTAAGCGCCGTGAGGCATCTTAAGGGAGGTGTCGCGGACGTCGTGGGCCTTGGCACCGAAGATGGCGCGCAGCAGGCGCTCCTCGGCGGTCAGAGCGCTCTCGCCCTTAGGCGTGACCTTGCCGACCAAGATGTCGCCAGGGCCGACCTCGGCGCCGATGCGGATGATGCCGTCCTCGTCGAGGTTGGCAAGCATGTCCTCGGAGAGGTTCGGGATCTCGCGGGTGATCTCCTCGGGGCCGAGCTTGGTGTCGCGGGCGTCGATCTCGTGACGGGTGATGTTGATGGTCGTCAGCAGGTCCTCGGCCACCAGGCGCTCGGACACGACGATGCCGTCCTCGTAGTTGAAGCCTTCCCACGGCATGTATGCCACGGTGAGGTTCTGACCCAGTGCGAGCTCGCCATGATCGGTCGAAGGACCGTCAGCCAGGGGCTCGCCCTGCTCAACGGTGTCACCGACGCGCACGAGCGGACGGTGGTTGATGCAGGTGGACTGGTTGGAGCGCTGGTACTTGGCCAGGTGGTACTCGTCCATGCCGCCGGCATGCTTGACGATGATCTTGGCGGCGTCGGCAAAGATGACCTCGCCGGCGTTCTTGGCCAGGGTGACCTCGCCGGAGTCCAGAGCGGCGCGGCGCTCCATGCCGGTACCGACATAGGGAGCGGCGGGGTGAACCAGCGGCACGGCCTGACGCTGCATGTTGGCGCCCATCAGCGTACGCTTGGCGTCATCGTGCTCAAGGAACGGGATCAGCGTGGCTGCGACGGAGAGCATCTGACGCGGCGAGACGTCCATGTAGTCGACGTCCTCGACGGGCACGTCGGCGGGAGCGCCGAAGGAGCCGTCGAAGTCGCGGGTACGGGCGATCACGGAGTGCGGACGAACGATCTTGCCCTCGGCATCGGTCGTGATGAACTCGTTGGTCTTGGGATCGAGCGGCGTGTTGGCCGGCGCGATGACGTGCTTCTCTTCCTCGTCAGCGGTCATCCAGTCGATCTGGTCGGTGGCAACGCCATTCTCGACGCGACGGAACGGAGCCTCGATGAAGCCGTACTCGTTGACGCGGGCGTAGAGGGCGAGCGAGCCGATCAGGCCGATGTTGGGGCCTTCGGGGGTCTCGATCGGGCACATGCGGCTGTAGTGCGAGTTGTGGACGTCGCGGACGGCCGTCGGCACGTTGGTACGGCGGCTGGAGCCGGACTTGTGGCCGGCAAGACCGCCAGGGCCGAGTGCGGACAGACGGCGCTTGTGGGTCAGACCGGTCAGGGGGTTCGCCTGGTCCATGAACTGCGAGAGCTGCGAGGAACCGAAGAACTCCTTGATGGAGGCCACGATCGGACGGATGTTGATGAGCGACTGCGGGGTGATCTCGTCGATGTCCTGGGAGCTCATGCGCTCACGGACGACGCGCTCCATACGGCTCATGCCGATACGGAACTGGTTGGCGACGAGCTCGCCGACGGTGCGGATGCGGCGGTTGCCAAAGTGATCGATGTCGTCGACCTTGAAGCCCTGCTCGCCGGCAGCGAGGGACAGCAGGTAGCGCAGCGTCGCGACGATATCCTCGTCGGTGAGCACCGTGACCTCTTCCTCGGTGGTAAGGTTGAGCTTCTTGTTAACCTTGTAACGACCGACGCGGGCCAGATCGTAGCGCTGCGGGTTGAAGAGCAGGCCCTCGAGCAGGCTGCGGGAAGCGTCCACGGTGGGAGGCTCGCCCGGGCGCAGACGACGGTAGATCTCGATAAGGGCATCCTCGCGGGTGAGGGCGGTGTCGCGCTCCAGGGTGCGCTTGATCACATCGGAGTTGCCGAGAAGCTCGATGATGTCGTCGTTGGTGACGGCAATGCCAAGGGCACGCAGGAACATCGTGGCACTCTGCTTGCGCTTGCGGTCGATGGAGACCATGAGCTGGTCGCGCTTGTCGACCTCAAACTCGAGCCAGGCACCGCGGGACGGGATGATCTGGGCCTTGTAGATCTGCTTGCCCGAATCCATCTCGGAGCTGTAGTACACACCCGGGGAACGGACGAGCTGCGAGACGACGATACGCTCGGTACCGTTGATGATGAAGGTGCCCTGATCGGTCATCATGGGGAAGTCGCCCATAAAGACGAGCTGCTCCTTGATCTCGCCGGTCTCCTTGTTGGTGAGACGGACGTCGGTCAGAAGCGGAGCCTGATAGGTCATATCCTTCTCGCGGCACTCCTCGACGGTGTGCGCGGGGTCGCCGAACTGATGCTCGCCGAAGGTAACCTCGAGAACATGGTTCTGGCTCTGGATGGGGCTGGATTCCTTGAACGCCTCACGAAGGCCCTCGTCCTTAAAACGCTCAAAGGATTCCCTTTGAACAGAGATAAGGTTGGGGAGCTCCATGGCCTCCGGGATTTTCCCGAAGCTGACGCGCTTGCGCTCAGTGGCAGTGTATGCGTAGGTCACCAGGTTTTTCCTCCTTCACGGAAATGCTCGGTGGGTTGGCGAGGCATAGCTTCGCCAGTTATCGCAACCTAATAGTTTATCAGGTACCGACCGTTGGGCAAGAAAAGCCTTGACGCGATTGAGTTTTTGGAGTAGAAAAGTTTTTCGGCAGAAAACACGCAGGTAGATGTATGTGTATCGAACATCTGTTCATATATTTTCTGTGAACAGAGAGCCCGCAATCGCAGCTCTTATAAAAAACGGGCGCGAACCGAGGTCCGCGCCCGTAAATGTCGATGTCCGAAGGCTTACTTGCGCATCAATCCGCCGCGCTCGTCGATGGCGTCCCAGAAGGCATCGGCAAAGCGAGGATCGCTTGCGGCCATGAGGGCGTTGGTTGCCATCCAGCCAGAGGGAGTGCCGGTGTCGTAGCCCGACAGCGGGTCGATAACGACAGCGTACATGGCCTCGCGGTCGAGCGAACGCGCCATGGCGTCGGTCAGCTGGATCTCGCCGCCCTTACCGGCCTGCTGATCTGCCAACAGGTCCATGACCAGCGGGCTCAGCAGGTAGCGACCGACGATGTACAGGTTGGACGGAGCCGCCTCGGGAGCGGGCTTCTCGACCAGACCACCGATGCGCCAAACGGCACCGGGCTCGTCGTCAGCGGCATTCTCGAAGCCCTCGAGAGAGCCCACGCGATCGCCGGCGATGACGCCATAGCGGCTGACTTCCTCGGGCGAGCAAGCAGCGACGGCGATAACCGAAGCTCCACCGTGCTCCTTGGAAACGGCGAGCATCTTGTCGCAGATGTCGCGATTAGGCACAACGTAGTCGCCCAGAAGAACCAGGAAGTTCTCCCCTGCCACGGCGTCGGCAGCAGAGCGGATAGCATGGCCGAGGCCCTTGGGCTCGTACTGATAACGGAAGTCGACCGGCATACCGCCAACGTGGGCGACGGCGTCGGCATAGGCGTTCTTGCCGCGCTCGCGCAGCAGGTTCTCGAGCGAGCGATCGGGCTGGAAGTAGTTCAGTAGCTCGGGCTTACCGGGAGAAGTAACGATGATGGCATCGTCGACTTCCTCGGGGTCGAGCGCCTCCTCGACGACGTACTGAATGACGGGCTTGTCGAGCACCGGCAGCATCTCTTTGGGCGTGCACTTGGTGCCAGGCAGAAAACGCGTGCCAAGACCGGCGGCGGGGATGATTGCCTTCATGTTATTCAAAGATCCTTTCGCAGGCGCAAAAGCGCCCCATGCGTGCGGCACGCAGCCGCAGACCAAATTGCGATACCCAAGCATCTTACCGCTGGAACTATATGTCGCTACAAGGCAGAGACAATTCTTCAGCAGGTCAACGCAAATTATTGCTCGAATGGTGCAATTTTATTGCCCAACGGCAAGGCACCCGATACGACGCAAATCACAGAACATGGCAGTTTGAGCTACCGATGCCGAGGGACCGAAAAACAAAAAAGACGGGGCTCGCAATGCGAACCCCGTCTGCAAAGAAATCTGGCGAGAAAGCCTGATTACTTGAGGGTGACAGCAGCGCCAGCAGCCTCGAGCTTCTCCTTGGCAGCCTCGGCGTCCTCCTTCTTGGCACCCTCGAGAACAGCCTTGGGAGCGCCCTCGACGACCTCCTTGGCCTCCTTCAGGCCAAGGTTGGTGAGCTCACGGACGGCCTTGATGACCTGGATCTTGTTGTCGCCGAAGCCCTCGAGCACGACGTCAAACTCGGTCTTCTCCTCGGCCTCAGCAGCGCCAGCAGCGGGAGCGGCGACAACAGCGGCAGGAGCAGCGGCGGAAACGCCGAAGGTGTCCTCGATAGCCTTAACGAGCTCGGAAGCCTCGAGAAGGGTCATTTCCTTAAGAGCATCGATGATCTCATCGGTGGTAAGCTTAGCCATTTCTAAGTCCTTTCGGTTTCCGTGTCTGTGCACGGAGATCAGTTAAAACACGGCGCGAATGCGCCAGGGGTGCGGCGTTGCCGCCGCGGGTGAAAACAGCGACTAGGCTGCCTTCTGCTCGGAGACCTGCTGGATCGAACGAGCGAGACCAGAGGAAACGCCGTTGACGCAGACAGCGATGTCGCGAGCGAAACCGGAGATGAGACCGGCGATCTGGCCGAGAAGCTGATCCTTGGTGGGCAGCTCGGCGATAGCCTTAACATCATCAGCGGAAACGGCCTTGCCGTCGGAGATACCGCCCTTGATCTCAAGGACGCCCTTGGACTTAGCGGAGAAGTCCTTAAGGGCCTTAGCGGCCTCGACCGGCTCGGACTCGTAGAACACATAAGCGACGGGGCCGGCGAGAATCTCGTCGAGCTCGGGCTGCTCCTGGTTCTTGAGGGCAATCTTGACCAGGTTGTTCTTGTAGACCTTCATCTCGGCGCCGCACTCGCGAAGCTGATGACGCAGCTCCTGAGCCTGCTTAACCGTCAGACCGTTGTAGTTGACGACGAACAGACCGGCGTTCTCGGCGATACGGGACTCGATCTCTGCAACCTTGTCGATTTTGTACTGCTGGGGCATGAATTACACCTCCTCGAATTCTTTCCGGGCACGGTCCGCCACAAGGACGTGACGGGGGCATGTCCAAAAAGAAAGCCCCCGCGCTGCATGAGCGACGGGGGCGAGAAGACATATCTACTCGACCACCTCGGCTGGCGGGATATCCCATTAAGCTCGCGGGCGATGCCCGTTTGCACCGGCTGTCTCTGGCAGCGGATTCGTGCGTGAACCGAAAGTATTATGGCGGGGACCCCGGCGTCGGTCAATGGACACGAGGATTCGTACACAAACCCTGCATACGCTCCGGCCGGGAGGGGCAGGGCGAGTTTTCCGCTCGGTCAAGTCCTG
>CABUJL010000045.1 GCA_902491915.1 uncultured Collinsella sp. | reverse complement strand
TCCTCGCGCGAGTTGGCAAAGACCAGGCACTTGCGGCCGCGCGTATGCTCAAAGATATAGCCCATACCGGGGTCGGCGTTGTCGGGCACCGTGTCGGTGGGGTTGAGAAGCGCCTGCTCGGTCGCTCGTGGGATGTCGACTTCGCCCTCGGGGGCCGAGGAAGTGCGACGGTCTTTGGGAGCGGCCTTGCCCCGTGCCCGCTCACGACGTTGACGGCGCTCCTCTTGTGTGAGCTGTCCGCTGTGACTCATGTCTTGGGCACCGGCGGGCAGTGCCGCGGGTGCCACTGCCTCAATGCGCTCGCATGCAAGCACTTCGGCCTCTTGAGGACTCATGCTCTCGAATCCTCGCTGCTGTGCCTGGGGACCCGAGTTGTAGAAGTGCTCCATGGAGATACGCCACACGCGACGCGGTTCCACAAAACGGGGGATAACGCAGTCGCGTCCCGTTCCCCGTGAGAGAAAGGCACCCGTGCGCTCGGGGTCGCCGATGGTGGCCGAAAGGCCAATGCGGCGGGGCTGCACGCCCGCCGTGCGCGAGAGTCGCTCGATAAGGCAGAGCGTCTGCCCGCCACGGTCGCCGCGCATGAGCGAATGGACCTCGTCGATGACCACATAGCGCAGGTCGCAAAACATGCGCGGGATCGCCATGCGCTTATGGATTAAGAGCGCTTCGAGTGACTCGGGCGTAATCTGCAAGATGCCGCTCGGTTTTTTGATGAGCTTAGCCTTGTGCGACTGCGAGACATCGCCATGCCAGTGCCAGACGGGGATATCGGCCTCTTCGCACAGGTCGTTGAGGCGGACGAATTGGTCATTGATGAGCGCCTTGAGGGGGCCAATGTAGAGGGTGCCCACGCTTGCGGGCGGGTTCTCCCAAAACTCGGTCAGGATGGGAAAAAAGGCTGCCTCGGTTTTGCCGGAAGCCGTGGATGCCGTCAGGAGCACATTGTCCTGCGTGTTAAAGATGGCATCTGCCGCCGCAACCTGGATAGAGCGCAAGCTCTCCCAATCGTGGGAGTAGATGAAGTCTTGGATAAACGGGGCGTAGCGGTCAAAGGCGTTCACGGGGCCTCCTCTCAAAAACGAATCTCTCAACGCGGCTGGCAACGGCTTGCTGCATGACTGCTTCAACGTTCGACCAGATAAAACCTGCCAAAATAAACCTGTCCCTTTTTGGCAGGCTAGATGGTGAATTCGGCGAAGTTGCGGTCGCCGCCTGCGGTATCGGTGTCGCCTGTTGCGGTTGTCGGCGCCAGCGCGTCGCCGCCGACGCTTTGCAGCAGCTCTGCCACGTTGGCGTCGGGGTTCTGGCATAGGATGTCGAGCAGCTCGATAAAGTCGCGAATGACTTCACGCGGCGTCAGATGCGTGTCGGCTCCCACGCGACCGAACTCGATCTTGAGGAAGTCCACCAAGTCGTTCTCGGTAAGCGTGGGCGTCCAGCCAAAGTAGCCGGCGTGAATTTGCATGAGTTTTTCGATCAGCACCAGCAGCTCCTCGTAGGTGAGTGGCTGCAGACGGATGATGGGCGCGAGCATGTCCTTAAGGTCCTCGCGCGCAAAGCGACCCTGAGCGAGTCGGCTGCGCAGAGCCTCGTAGGAGAACACGCCGCGGCGGCGGTCTTCGATGGAGGTTGGCGTGCCGCCCATAATCATGCCCAGGTACTGCGCCTTGCCCTGAAGTGTGTCGTTGTACATGGTCAGGATTATCTCGTAGTTGTACTGGCGCGTGATGGCGTTGGGAATCTTATACAGATTCACGAGCTCGTCGATGAGCACCAACATACCCTTGTAGCCGCTGCAGACCAAAAAACGCGCGATGAGCTTAACGTAGTCGTACCAGTCGTCATCGCTGATGATGGTCGAGGAGCCCAGCTCGGCGCGTGCCTCACTCTTGGTGCGGTACTCGCCGCGAACCCATTTGGTCACGCGACTCATAGCTTCTTCGTCACCCTCCGAGACAGCCGTGCGATAGCGGCGGAGCATGCGGGTGAAGTCGAAGCCGTGGACCATCTCCTCGAGCGGGGCCAGTTGGGTATTGACGACCGACTCGTCGACATCGGCACACGAGGCGACCCAGCGATCCAAAATAAGGTTGAGCGCACCGCCCTCGGGGCGCGTTTTAGTCGATATGTTACGGATGAGCTCACGGTAGGTGGCAAGGCCCTGTCCCTGGCCGCCCTGCAGGCGGCGCTCAGGGGATAGGTCGGCATCGGCGACGACGAATCCCTCGCCCATGGCGTGCGTGCGGATGGTCTGGAGCAAAAAGCTCTTGCCGGCTCCGTAGCGACCGACCAGAAAGCGGAAGCTTGCGCCACCGTCGGCAATGAGACTCAGATCGGTGAGCAGGGCGCGGATCTCGACCTCGCGCCCTACGGTGATGTAAGGAAGGCCGATGCGCGGGACCACGCCGCCCTTGAGCGAGTTGAGAATGACGGCAGCGACGCGCTTGGGCACGCGGGGTGCTGCGGATGCGGTATCACTCATAGTCTAGGTATCCTCTCACGTCTGCTTTGTAGTCCTCAATAATCTGCGGCCCTGCCGCGCTAAATTCAATTACGGTGTCGCCCACCAGGTCAAAGAGCGCCTCGTTGATGGTATCGACGAGCATGTCCTCGCTCTGCTCCGATTGCACTACCGCCGATTCCGCCTGTGCTGCGTTGTGCTCGAGCAGCGCGCGGAGATAGGCGTCTGCGGCGGGCGCGAGTTCGATCGTGGCGTCAGCGGGCACAGCAGTTGCGAACGCGGGCGTCGGCGCGAGAAGCGGTGCCACGACACCAAACTGTTCGGTGGATATGGTCGACTCGTCGGCCTCGTCCTGCCGAATGGGTGCCGCGACCGGTTCGACAATCGCGTCGGCTACGGGCTCGGCTTCCGGTTGCCCTGAGTCCGCTGCCTCGACTTCCACAGGCGCGCTGTCCTCGCGCTCTTCGTCGATCAAAAGCGCTTCGCGCGTTTGCGCAGCGGCGCTCCGAATGTGCCCCAGCTGACTCAGATCGATATCGATCTTGACGGGCTGGTGTGCGGCGTCCCACGAAAGCCATGCCACAATCTCGTCATCGATAATCTTGGCCAGATATTTGGGGACCTTTTCTTCCTTAAGGGGATGGGCGGGGTCCAGCGCCAGGCGCAGGCGTTGGTCGCAGGCGCGCATCATTTCACCGAGCTTGCTGCTCTTTTGCCTACTACCATGGATACGCATACATTCCCAAAAGCCGTTTTGGCAACGGTAGATATGGATGGGATCCAGGCGGTATTCGCAGTTCTCGTGGCGCTCGGGCGCAAAGAATACGGCCGAGGCAAACATGGTGTAGGGCATGGCCGTCTCCTCCCCAAACAAGCTCGCTACGATGCCGGTCTTTCGATGCGTGTCGTAGTAGCGCGCCATGCGGACATACGCGGCGCATGCCACGTGGCGCAGATCGCGGTGGTGGCTGCGGTCGAGCCGCGAGTTACTTAGGTTGTACGTGGAGAGGGCGTTGATGGCGGCCATGAGTCGCTCCTCGCGCACCTCATCGGGCGGAAGGGGGAGCGTGGGCTCGGAGGTTTTGCGACGTTTGGGGGTCTGGTCGGACGGTGCCGGTGCCGGTACAAGGTCTCGTGCCGCGCGCCGCAGCTCGATAAGGGCGTTATCGAACATGACGGTTTTAGAGTCGCGGAGCAGCTTGGGGTCGAGCCCATGGAATACGGCGTAATCCTGCAACCACACGCGTGCAAACCGATCAATGCCGGGCTCGAAGGCGCGATAGACATCCCAAAAGGCCTTGATCTTGTTAAAACCGTCGAGCGGGTCATCTACGCCAATGCCGCAAATCAGCTCATAGAGATACAGAAAGGCAAAGGACGTAGACGTTTCCTCGACGGTTCCGCGGCGCACTTGGGCACGCCAGGTAAAGTAGCCGCGCAGCTGCCGGTCGCTCATGGCGTTGTAGGTGGGAAAGTACGACTTAAAGGTGCCGTTGTAGGGACAGTCGTCCTCAAAGTCGGCCATCAGCAGGCCCTGGCGGTAAAAAAGCTCGGCTTCCGAAAGCCAGCGGCCCGCACCGCCCTTGGGGTCATCCTGCCAGCGCGATATCTCGCGCATTTTACGGTACTGGTCGGGGAGGAAATTCTGCATCTGTCGGCCGGTTTTGAGAATCGGCTCGTCTGCGTAGATTTCGTTTGAGAAGCGGGTGGACTGATGGGTCCGGGCCTCGGCCATAATGCGCTCGATGAGCATCTTGATGTCCTGGTCGGCCACCGCTTCTCCTCTCCTAACGCAGCTACGGTGACCTCATATCATAGCACAGCATCAAACAGATGTTCGAGATACCGCTGCGTTGATAGATTTAGAACAGGAGGGCGTAGATGACGGCGATGACGACGGAGGGGAGCATATTGGCCGTGCGGAAGGTCTGAGGACGGATGAGGTTGACGCCGACGCAGAAGATGAGCATGGAGCCTACGAGCGAAAGGCTGTCGAGGGCTGCCGCGGTCATGATGGGGGAGAGCGCGCCGGCAAACAACGTGATCGTCCCCTGGAACACGGCGACGGGCAGGGCGGAGAAAATGCAGCCGCGGCCAAGCGACGCCGTCATGGTGCAGACGATGATGCAGTCCAATGCGCCTTTCAAGGCAAGCGTTGACCAGTCACCGAGCAGACCGTCCTGAATCGAGCCCACGATGGCCATGGCGCCGATGCACACCGTGAGCGATGTCGAGACAAAGGCGTTGGTGAACTCGTTGTCACCCTCGCTGCCGGTTTTTCGCTTGAGCCATTCGCCAAGGTTCTCGATGGCGGCTTCCAAGTTGACGGCCTCGCCGATGAGCGAACCGAGCGCAAATGAGACGATGAGCATGGTGGTGCCGGTGGTCGCTAGCGCCTTCCCATCGATAAGGAGCATCTTTTGCATGGTGCCGCCAAGGCCGATAAACAGGACGCACAGCCCCGATGCTTTCATGAGCGTGTCTTGGATGCGCGGTGTGATGAAGCGGCCGCCCGCTAATCCCAAAAGACCGCCCGCAGCTAAAAGCACAACGTTGATGATTGTTCCCAAGCCCGGCATGAGCCCTCCTGTATTGATGCCAACGTGGCAATCGTAGCAGAACGAAATGCGAGGCACATCGCGACTCATCTAATACGTTATATAAGTGGTGTTAGGAATGATGTGCAGCATTTAAGCCTCAGGTGGTTGTCGGGACATAGGGATAGTATTCAAAGCGCAGTGTCATAAGCCGCTGCGGGGATTCAATAGCCGCGGCGATGATATTGGCATCGCGGGCACGATCAAACCCTTCGAGTTCGATCTGATACGAGACGTCTTGCATAATGTCCAGACGTCGCCAGGCTAGGAGTGTGTCGCCATCGAATTCCAAGGTCTTGCCTCCGTCTGGAGCAACGGCGTATAGACGCAGCTTGGCGGTGGTTGCAGGGTCGACAACCGTGACCTTTTTAATTTCGTTTCGAGTATTCTTGGCGCCCAACAAGGTGAGCAGTGTTGGGGCCACGACCTCGCCCGATGGCAAAAAGACGACTTCGATGGATTCGGGAAATGCGATGATGGCCGACTTGCGGACGGGCTGATTGGCGGCGGCAACTTCGATGTTCGCAGCGTCGATGACCTCCGTGTGGTCGAGCGCGGCAAGCACGCAGCAGTTACCTTCATCGATCTCTTGAGGATCAGCAAGCCCCAGACTGTCCGCGAACTCGGGATCGTTTGGATCGGCAGCGGGCTCATTCGGCGCTTCGAAAGAAGCTGGGACGCTGTTTGTCGGCGACAGCGTGTCGCCCGCACCTGCTTCTTTGTCCGCGCTCTCTTCTTGTATGGTTGCGTTGATGGGTTCGTCGTTTGGGCGGAGCGTCTTGGCGTCAAACGCGGAGGGGAGAATTCCGATGGCTCCGGATCCGTTCCACTCCATTTCGAGAAGCGCCGGGTCGGCAAGAATGCGTTGCCTGCTTTGCGCGCGGGCATCGATTTCAATAGGGCCTGCCTCTATCCCTCGTGTAAGGCTGAGTGATCCGGCTGGCTTCTCGAAATGAGCGTCTGTGTCTTTGGTACTGACGGCGTAGAACAGCAGGGACGCTTCTCCCGCCGCGATGGCATCGGTACCGGCTTTGGTCAGCCGCAACGATGCCGTGAATGAGAGGGTGGACTGCGTGTCGTCTGCATTCGCAGCGGCGCAGCCCAGACATATACCGCCTCCTTTCTCAAAAAACGTACCGTCGAAGGCGACCTTCGCTCCGTTCGCCGAGTCATCGACCGAAGCGATGTCGATGCGCAGCTCTAAATTGCATGGATCGCCATCTGCATCGAGCACAACCGAGCGCCACGTGCAGACGGCGCACCCCGCCTGGGAGCCGTTTGCCTTGTTCGAACGATTGATATCCACGACTATCGAGCCGTCCGTATTACGACGAAGGCATCCCGAGGTTGAGATTGCGGCCTGTGCGATCGAAAAACGCTTGCACGCAATGGCGCTCGACGGATTTGGTGCGGAGCTTAGGGCCGCTGGTAAGGAGTCTGCCATGACAGGAGTCGCCCAAGCGGCGACAGGCGTTCCGGTTGCGAGCGCGCCGCAGAGTGCGACGACGGGCAAAAGGTTCTTCGATGCCATGGGGTCTCCTTAGCTAATTTAGTGCGGCCTGTTCATGTTTTGTTTCTGGCTGTGTTTGATGTGCAGACCGAGGCCGGCGGTTCCCGCGCCTGCTGCTGCGGCGCCTGCTGCCAAGAGCCATCGTTTGTCGCCTGTCTGCGCCAACGGTTCCTCGCGGTCGCTGCGGTCGAGCTCCGAGAGGTCGACCGTCACTTGCGTGGCGGCCTGCGCCTGTTCTTGCTGGGCAAAGGCCATGGCTGGCCCAAACGCTAGGATGCTGACGGCGGCGGCCAGGGCGACGGCCTTATGCCGTGTGCGCACCGGGCTCGACCGTCCAGGTGATCGTTGCAACCTGATCGCCTTCGCCGGTTACGCGGAAGATGTCGCGCGTGACGCGGGCGACGTTTCCGCTTGTCTTGAGCTTAATTCTGTCCGTGCCACCGGCAATGCCCTGGTAGCCCATGTCGAAGGCTGCATTCTTGGAAAGATCGAGGCCCGTTCCCTGCATTGCGGCGCTGGCGTTCTGGAGCGCGCCGTCGGGGCCGACCTTAAAGTCGATGGAGTTCTGCGCGGTTCCGGCCTTGGCGTCGGCGGCAATGGTCCAGGTGTTCATGGCGTCGATCTTCATGTTGGTGACATGGATGCCGTAGGCCGAATGATTGTCGATGGTGGTCGCGTCTTCTGAGGGGCCCTGAAGCGTGCCGTCGGCCTTGGCGACGAAGGGAATAACCGTCGGAACTTTGAACTCAACGTTGTCGATCTCGGTCCTGACCATTACCTTCGTGGTCCCAACGCGCCCGGCTGCCATAGCTGGCGTCGGGGCGGCGCCCATTGCGAGTGCGAGCGCGAGCCCTGCGCCCACGACGAGCGCTCTGGCTCCGTTCATGTTCCTGGTGATGTTCATGGTCGTTCCTTTCTATTCGCCGCGGGCTGTCCCCGCGATGA
Organism: uncultured Collinsella sp.; assembly: GCA_902491915.1. GTDB lineage: Bacteria > Actinomycetota > Coriobacteriia > Coriobacteriales > Coriobacteriaceae > Collinsella. The sequence goes on along the minus strand of CABUJL010000045.1, from coordinate 5,809 downwards.
TTGGACGAATGCTGGTGAATTGCGTGCGGTGCCGCGTCGGCCGGAAAGCTAGTTCTCGGCTTGCTCAACCCGTACCTTGACACGTGTCGGATTGCCGTGGCTGTCGAGGGTCTTGGCATCGAGTGCCTGGATCTCGATGTACGCCTCGCCTTCTTTGATGTCGCCGGCGGGGCACGTCTCGATTGTCTTGCCGGTCTCGACCACACCGGATTCGTACATGGTCTCGTCGTTTTGGATGACGCGGAATCGCTGGGGAAATTTATTGTCTTGGACGTTTTGCACGTTGACGCGCAGCTTGCCGTCCTCCTGCAGCTGAGCGACCGGTGCGACCGAAATCGTCATCATGTTGTCGCGGACGATGGCGTCGAGCTCATCCTGGATTTCTTGGCGCGATTTACCTTCTGCCGTCGTGACTGAGGCGCCCGCTTCGGGCACGGGCTGCGACTGCCAGGCGTATAGCCCTACGGCGATGAGGGCGCAGACGATAGCCAGGCAGACAACGACGAGTTTCTTGCGACGCCCCAGTCCTGCAAGGCGGGGCGGCTTCTTCGCGCTCACGCGGCGTCCTTGGTGGTGTAGACGCGTGCGAACGTGGACGGGTCCGCTCCAAAGAGCATGTGAAGCATCAGGCGGCGCGAATAGATGAGCTCGTCGAAGTCATGAGGGAGCTCGATGTTGTGGATACGCGCGATGTGGTGGGCGAGCGCCGAGAACGACTCGGGGTCGCAGATAACATCGGTGGTGACGTGGTAGACCGCCGTATCGGGGAACGCCTCTTCGTCGAAAGGCAGGAGATAGGGATCGTCGTCGACCTCGATGGCGACGCCGTACTGGGGCCAGTAATATGCCATGGGAACCTCCCTGCTTCTGGGGCCAAAACTACCATTGGTTTTGGCTGTCGATGCCGACCGTATCAGTCGCTACTTGACCAATTTCTGACCAAATGCTTGACGGATTGACATCTCCGCAGGTAAAAGATGGCAAAAATAACTTCAACTTTTTTCGAGCGACAATTGCGTGGTCGCTGGCGGTAAAGCGACATGTGTCAAAAGCATCGTCTGCCGAGGAAACCTTGCCGCTCGCCGAATTGCACGAACGTAAAAATCGCCAATTATGGAGACGGTTTCGAACACGTCGACGAAACGATGCGGTAACATCTCCCTGCAAACACTGTAGTTAGCTAAAGGGGGAGTTCGCGTGTCTGCAACCATCAAACCCTTCACCGACGAGTTCGAAGAGTATGGTCGCGATGAGTCTCGCACATCGGGCGAGGCCTCGAGCATCTCGTTTCCGACAACGGAGGACGAGGTCCGCGCCATTTTGAAAAAGCTCCATGCCGAGCGTGTCCCGGTAACGGTTCAGGGCGCCCGGACCGGTCTTGCCGCCGGAGCCGTGCCCCATGGCGGTCACATTCTCAATACTTCCCGCATGAATCGCTACCTAGGCCTTCGCCGCGATGAGCAGCGCCGCTTTCTTTTGCGTGTGGCGCCCGGCGTCGTGTTGTCTGAGCTGCGCAAGCAACTGGGCAAGAAAGTGCTGCCGACTGCCGGCTGGGACCAGGCATCGCTTGAGGCCTACGAGGAGTTCCAGGAAGCCCCCGAGCAATTCTTTCCTACCGATCCCACCGAGGCATCTGCCTGCCTGGGCGGTATGGCGGCATGCAACGCTTCCGGCGCCCGTAGCTACGCTTACGGCCCCATGCGCCCTCACGTCACGGGCCTTCATGTCGCGCTGATCGATGGCGACCTGCTCGAGCTTCACCGTGGCGAGGTTTTTGCACAGGGTCGTCGCCTTTCGCTCGTCACGGTGCAGGGTCGCACGCTCGAGCTCGACCTTCCCGACTACACCATGCCCAAGACCAAAAATGCTTCGGGCTATTTCGTTGCTGACGATATGGATGCCATCGATCTGTTTATCGGTGCGTGCGGCACACTCGGCGTCATCACCGAGCTCGAGATTGCCCTGCAGTCGGCGCCTGCGGTCGTTTGGGGCGTGAGTTGCTTCTTTGACAGCGAAGACAAGGCTGTGTCCTTCACCGATTCTGCGCGCCCCGTCCTGTCCCACGCGGCTGCTATCGAATATTTCGATGCGGGCGCCCTGGATATCCTGCGTCGTCAGCGTGAGCAGTCGACCGCGTTCGCCTCGCTGCCGGCGCTCGACAAAGACGCCAAGGTCTGTGTCTACGTGGAGCTCGACTGCGACGACGAAGCCCAGGCGACTGAGGAGCTGTATCACTTGGGGTGGGTACTGGAGCTTGCGGGCGGCAGCGACGATGCGACATGGGTCGCGCGCACCGAGGTCGATCGCGAGTGTCAGCGATTCTTCCGCCATGCGGTGCCCGAGAGCGTCAACATGCTCATCGACGAGCGTCGCCGCACGGATCCCACCATCACCAAATTGGGTTCGGACATGTCGGTGCCCAACGCACGCTTGGCCGATGTCGTCGCCCTTTATCGCCGCACGTTGGCCGAAAGTGGGCTTGAATCTGCCGCCTGGGGGCACATCGGTAACAACCATCTGCATGTGAACATTCTGCCGCGCGATGCGCAGGATTACCGCCGTGGCGGAGAACTCTTTGCCCAGTGGGCTTCCGAGGTCACGGCCATGGGAGGCGCCGTCTCCGCCGAACACGGCGTCGGCAAGATCAAGGCGGACTTCTTGGAGACGATGTACGGTCACGAGGCCATGGTCGAGTCGGCGCGCCTCAAGCTCCAGCTCGATCCTGCCGGGCAGCTGGGTCGCGGTAACCTGTTTTCGGAGAAGCTCTTGGATGAGCTCGTCCAGAAAGGGGGCGCGTGAAGATGAGCGATTTCCATATGGTGGTGTGCGTCAAGGCGGTGCCCGGAAGCACCGAGGTCAAGATGGACCCCAAGACCAATACTATCGTGCGCGATGGCAAACAGGCGGTCATTAATCCTTTTGACGCGAGCGCTTTGGAATGCGCGCTGGCGCTGAAGGACGACTTTATCGGCTTTGGCATGGACGTGCGCGTAACGGTGGTGTCGATGGGCATCCCCGCGACTGAATCGCTATTGCGCGACTGCATCGCCCGAGGCGCCGATGACGCGCTGCTGCTAACCGATCGCGCCTTTGCAGGTGCCGATACTCTGGCAACCACCTATGCCCTCAAGTGCGGCATCGAGGCGCTCGACGAGGACTTTGACCTGCTCATCTGCGGCAAGATGGCGGTGGACGGCGATACAGCCCAGATTGGACCCGAGCTTGCCGGTGCTTTTGAGATTCCCTGCGTGACCGACGTGAGCTGCGTGCAGAGCGCGGGCTTTACGACCTGTGGCTCACTGGCGCTTGTTCACGGCTGCGATGCCGGCGAGGAGACGGTCTATCTTGAGATGCCGTGCGCGATGACGACTGCCAAGGAGATTGGTCAACTGCGCATGCCGAGCATTGCCGGCATTCGTGCGGCCGAGGAGGCGGACGTGCGCGTGGTCAACGCTGCCGACGTGAACGCCGACCCCGCGCGCTGCGGCCTTGCCGGCTCGCCGACACAGGTCGTGCGATCGTTTGTGCCCGACCGCGACCAAACGTGCGAGGCCGTTGAGGGCACGGCGTCCGAGCAGGCGGCAAAACTTGCCAAGATTATCGAGGGGATGGCATAGATGAGCGGACTGATTATCGATAGCGAAGCCTGTATCGGCTGCGGTCGCTGCGTTCGCGCCTGTGCCTCGGGCGGCATCGTAGTGGAAGGCGAGCGGCCCAACCGTTGTGCCCGCGTAACCGACGGCTGCGTTCTATGCGGTGGGTGCGTCGATGCCTGCCCCGTCAACGCTATCTCGATCGAGCGTGACGAGGCCGCTGGTGCGGTGGACCTTGATGCATATCGAGACATTTGGGTATTCGCGCAGACCGACGAGCACGATACGGTGAATCCCGTTGCCTATGAGCTCATGGGCAAGGGCCGCGAGCTTGCCGATACTCGCGGCTGCCGTCTGGTGACACTGGTCGGTATGGGCCCCGAGGGTTCTCTCGGTGACCTGGAGCATCTGGTTTGCGCCGGTGCAGACGAGGTCCTGGTCTGTCGCGACGAGCGTCTGCGCCAAAACGATGCGGAGGTCTACGCTCGGCTGATTTGCGATTTGGTGGCAGAGCGCAAGCCCGAGGCCATTCTGTACGGTGCGACCGCTTTTGGCCGCGAACTGGCACCCGGCGTTGCCGTGCGTTTGCAGACGGGCCTTACGGCTGACTGCACCGTACTTTCGATGGATACGGAGACGGGCCTGCTGCAGCAGACGCGCCCGGCGTTTGGCGGCAACCTGATGGCCACCATCGTCTGCCCCAATCATCGTCCCCAGATGGCAACGGTGCGTCCTGGCATCTTTAAGGCGTCCGACTTTGACTACGGCCGCTCCGGCACGATCACCCAGATATCACTTGCGGATGATGCTAAGGCTCGTGTCGAGATCTCGATTCCCGCCGAGGAGTGGGGGCAGCAGGCTTCGATCGCCGATGCCGAGCGCCTGGTCGTTGTGGGTCGCGGCATTGGTTCCAAGAAAAACCTGCCGCTGATGCGAAGGCTCGCCGAGGTTCTGGGAGCCGAGCTTGGCTGCACGCGACCTGTCGTGGAGGCCGGCTGGCTGGAGTATCGCCATCAGATTGGCCAGACGGGCGTATCGGTTTCGCCCAAGCTTCTCGTGAGTATCGGTGTTTCGGGCGCCATCCAGCATCTTGCCGGCATCGGTGGGGCGGAGTGCATTATCGCCATCAACGAGGACCCGGATGCCCCCATCTTTGGTGCCGCCCAGTACAAGGTTGTCGGCGATGCCGTCGAGGTCGTCGAGGAGCTGCTGGCCCAGCTTGAGCGCTAGGCGCGCGCCAGCCAGTCGCGCATCTCGTCCTTTAGGCGCTCCCAGGTCGCTTGCGTGGCGGGATCGGTAAAGGGGTGCGTAATGCCAAAGGGCGCGTCGAGTAGGCGGTAGATATCGCCCTGCTCGCGCGCTAGCGCGCGGCTCGCTGGATAGACGAGCTCAAACATAAAGCAGATGAGCCCCACCAGGTAGTCGGCGGCCTCGTCGCGTTCGTCGCGTGCGACGCAGCGGTGTTCGTCAAAGGCGGTAAGCGCCGGTGTCGAGAAGCGGCTGGCGAGAAACGTGTTCTCATCCACCTTGAGGATGGTATCGACGGTGCTGTCGGCGATGGTGCGCATGATGTCGATCTTGTCGCCATCGCGCACGATATCGCAGAAGCACCGTGTACGCTCGTCGAGTTGTGCGGGTAGACGGAAATCGCTGTGATAGGCAATGCTTGCGCGGATGAGCTCGTCGTGCTCTTCGGTCTCGATAAAATCTCGGATGCTTGTTGTGGCAGGTGCGTCGTCGGGGCTCTCGCCAAAGAGGACCTCGACGCCCAACGCCGCATGGCTCATGCTCTCAGCATCCTTAAACGTGTCCCAGCGCCGCAGCTGCTCAAAGCGGCCCATATCGTGCAGCAGGCCGCAAAGCCAGGCCAGGTCAATATCCTCTGTCGACCAGCCCTGCTCACGCGCCACGGCATCACATGCCTCGGCAACGTGGTACGTATGCTCGATTTTGAGCGCGATGCGTGGGTTGGTGGCGTCGTAGGCATCGGTGTAGCTTTTGAAGGCCGCGCGCGCCCGGTCTCGATCGATAACTGTCATAATGACTTCCTAAAAAGTTGTGTCTTTCGATCCGGTGGCAATTGTAGGTGAACTCGGTTGCTGCCGGATGATGATTCTGCCGTGTCGCTACATGCGGCTCGGAGACCTTGTCAGGATGAGAAACGTATGGTGCTCAAAATCGTTAGAACCGTCTGGCCAGTGATGCTTACCTATGTG
>CABUJL010000044.1 GCA_902491915.1 uncultured Collinsella sp. | reverse complement strand
CTGACGCTCATCGACGCCATCTTGGCGGCTCGTTAACGTAGCTCATCGGACCTGGCCGGGCGAGGCGGGTAAGTTTTTCGCTCGGTCAGGTCCTGGGCTCGCTCGGAAAGCACATTAAGTGCTTTCCGGCTCGTGCGGAATCTACGAAAAACTTACCCGCCTCGCCCGGTCAGGTCCTGCGGTGACTTGCTTGCCGCCTGGATGGCGTCTTGGCGTCTAGATACTTGGCTGATTTTTTTGGAATGAAGGGGGCTCCTTGTTGGCAAGGAGCCCCCTTCTGGTTTTGGTTACTTTGGAATTGTGGATGCTTCCCTATTTAGCGTCGGCCCAGGTTATGCCGGTGCTGGCTTCGGCGATTAGGGGGACGCGGAGGTCTACTACGTGTTCCATGACGTCGCGGACCATGGTGGTTAGGCGCTCGACTTCGTCGACGGGGCACTCAAAGTCCAGTTCGTCGTGTACCTGCAAGATCATGTGGGCGGCAAAGCCTTCTTCTTCCAGGCGACGACTTACGCGGACCATGGCGATCTTGATGATGTCTGCTGCGGTGCCCTGCATGGGATGGTTCATGGCCGTGCGCTCGCCAAAGCCGCGGAGTTGCGGGTTTTTGGCCTTGAGCTCCGGAATATGACGACGGCGGCCGTACATGGTCTCGGCGTAGCCCGTCTGCTTGGCGCGTGCCACCACGTTGTCGAGGAACGTACGCACGCCCGGGTAGGCCTCGTAGTAGCGGTCGATCATGTCGCGCGCCTCGGCCATCGAGATATGCAGCGACTGCGACAGGCCGTAGGCCTGCTGGCCATACACGATGCCAAAGTTCACGGCCTTGGCGCGACTGCGCAGGTCGGGCGTCACCTCGGACACCGGCACACCAAACACGCGCGCCGCCGTCTCGGCATGGAAGTCCTCGCCCTCGTTAAAGGCGCGCACCAAGTGCTCGTCACCCGAGAGATGTGCCAGCAGACGCAGCTCGATCTGCGAGTAGTCCACCGCCAAAAAGACGCTTCCCTCGCCTGCCGAAAACGCCGTCTTGACGGTACGCCCCAGCTCCGAGCGCGTCGGAATGTTTTGCAGATTAGGGTCGCTCGAAGACAGACGCCCCGTCGCGGTGATGGTCTGGTTGTACGTGGTGTGCACACGACCGTCACCGCGGCGCAGCGGGCCCAACGTGTCCAGATAGGTTGACTTGATCTTGGACTTCTCGCGCCAGTCTAAGATCAAACGAACAATCTCGTGGTCACGGGCAAGATCACTCAGTACCTTGGCATTGGTCGAATAGTAACCGCGCTTGGTCTTTTTGAGACCCTTGGTCGGAAGGCCCATCACATCAAAGAGCACATGCGAAAGTTGCATGGGGCTGCCGATGTTAAAGGTCTCGTCACCGGCAAGGTCGCGAATGCTTCGTTCGACCTCGGTGATCTGGGTCGCCAGACCCTCGGACAGACTGTGCAGGCGGTCGGGGTCCACGAGCATGCCCGCGCGCTCCATCTTGGCAAGTACCGGAACGAGCGGCATCTCGATGCCATCGAACACGTTGGCGGCGTTCTCACGGGCCATGCACTCGCGCAACGGCGCCACGAGCGCCAGCGTCAGAGCCGCAGTACGGGCGGCAGGCGCCGGAGCGTCCTCACCAGCACCCTCTGCACCGCGCGCCGCAGGCAACGCCATCTGCAGATAGGTATCGGCCAGATATGCCTCATCGAACTCGGAGCGATCGGAATCCAGCAGATAGGCAGCGACCACGGTATCGAAGATGCGCGTGGAATCGGCAGCGAGCGGATCCATGAGCTCGGGCTCAGAAGAATCGATGGGCGAAAGCTCGTGCAGCAGCGCTTTCGTATCCGGGCTCGCCACGCGGCCCTCCATAAACAGGCTCGCAAGCACGCCGGCGATCACACCGTGAGCGAAGTTGAAGCCCTCAACCTCAGCCGCCGCACAGCTGTCGCCCTCCTCGAGCGCGAACAGGCCCTTGGACGTCGCCAACCACAGCGTGCGCGTCAGCCCAAAGAGCGCGCCCTCTTCCTTGTCGTCGTCCACCACGGCGGCGACCCACTCGCCGGCATCAATCGCGCGGGAGACCTCAGCCGCAACGGCACCAAGCGCGTCGGCATCGCCGGCGGCTGCGCGAACCATAGCAGGTATCTCAAACACACTGGAGGCAGCAGCCCCGCCCTCGCCGCCGATCAGCGCCAAGAAACGGTTCTGCATGGCGGTGATACCAAGCGTACCCAGCGCCGCGGAAACCTCATCGGCAGAAAACGCCGGGAAGGACGTCGCCTCAAAGTCGAGCTCGACGGGCGCATCGGTGCGAATTGTCGCAACCTTGCGGCTCAGTAGTGCGTCATCGATGTGTGCACGCAGGTTCTCGCCCATCTTGCCCTTGACCTCATCGGCATGCGCGATGACTTCGTCCAGGCTACCGTACTTCGCAATGAGCGCACTGGCCTTTTTGGGACCGATGCCCGGTACACCGGGGATGTTGTCGGACGTATCGCCCTTTAGACCGTAAAAATCGGGCACGAGCGCCGGCGTAATGCCGTGATACAGGTCGTCCACGCTCTCGGGCGTCATAATCGCCACGTCGGACAGGCCCTTGCGGGTCGAGACCACGTTGACGTGCTCGGTCACGAGTTGATACATGTCGCGGTCGCCGGTCACCAGTAGCATGTCGCAGCCGGCCTCTTCACCCAGGCGCGCCATGGTTCCCAGGATGACATCGCCTTCCCAGCCCTCGGACTGCAGAATCGGCACGTTGAGCGCGGCGAGCAGCTCCTTAATCATAGGGAACTGCGCATGCAGATCGGGGTCCATGGGCGGGCGTTGCGCCTTATACTGCGGCAGCATCTCCATGCGCACGCGCGGTTTACCCTTGTCAAACGCCACGACGACGCCGTCGGGGTTAAAGGCATCGATCATCTTGAGAAACATGTTCAGAAAGCCAAAGATCGCGTTGGTGGGGCGACCGTCCGGCGCGTTCATGGTCGGCGGCACGGCGTGGAAGGCGCGATGCATGAGCGAGTTGCCGTCGATAACGGCAAAGGTGCGGCGCTTGTCAGACATATTGAATACCTCGCTTTGGGCTGGGCACGGTTTGCTCACTCCAGTTTACACGCTCCCCGCCCCGCGGCCACCTCACATCAAGCTCCCCCGCCACCGTGAGCCCGCGCGTGATACGATGGCTCACGGTACATCAACCAGCACGATCGATCCGAAAGGAGCCTGCGTCATGGAGCGTCCCTGCGCATGGAAAAAGTACACGCCACAGCAAATCGAGGAGCTCGAGGAGCTTTGCCGCGGCTATAAGCAGTTTTTGAGTGAGAACAAGACCGAGCGCCTGTGCGTCAAGGCCGGCATCAAGATGGCCGAGGAGGCGGGATACGTCGACCTGGAGACCGTAATCGCCGCAGGCCGCGAGCTTAAGGCAGGCGACAAGGTGTATGCCGCTAACCACGGCAAGGACCTTATGCTCGTCAATCTGGGCACCGCCCCGCTCGAGCAGGGCTTTAACATCCTGGGCGCGCACGTGGACTCGCCGCGCCTGGACCTTAAGCAGAACCCCGCCTTCGAGGCCGGCGACATGGCTTATCTCGACACGCACTACTACGGCGGCGTCAAGAGCTACCACTGGGTAGCCTCCCCGCTCGCACTCGTGGGCGTCATCTGCAAAAAGGACGGTACCACCGTCGACATCAATATCGGCGACAAGGCGGACGATCCGGTCTTTACCATCTCCGACCTGCTGATCCATCTCTCGAGCGAGCAGATGTCTAAGCCTGCCAAAGACGCCGTCGACGCCGAGATCCTCGACGTGATCGTGGGCGGCCGTCCCGTCAAGTTCGATGAGGACGACAAGGACGCCCCCAAGGAGCCCGTCAAGCAGATGTTCCTGGATATCCTCAAGGAGCAGTACGACGTCGAGGAGGAGGACTTCCTCTCCGCCGAGATCGAGGTCGTGCCCGCCGGCCCCGCCCGCGACATGGGCCTCGACCGCTCCATGATTCTGGGCTATGGCCATGACGACCGCGTCTGTGCCTACCCCTCCATGCTCGCCCAGATCAACGTCACCAACGTGGAGCGCACGAGCATCACGCTCATCGTCGACAAGGAGGAGATCGGTTCCGTGGGTGCCACCGGCATGACGAGTCGCTTCTTCGAGAACACCGTCGCCGAGATCATGATGCTCGCCGGCGAGGACAGCCCGCTGGCTCTGCGCCGCGCGCTCGCCCGCAGCCGTATGCTCTCCTCCGACGTGTCCGCCGGCTTCGACCCGGGCTATGCCGGCAAGTTCGAGACCAAGAACGCCGCCTTCATGGGTCGCGGCCTGTGCTTTAACAAGTACACGGGCAGTCGCGGCAAGGGCGGTTCAAACGACGCCGACGCCGAGTACGTTGCCCTCGTCCGCGACATCATGGACGAGGCGGGCGTGGACTTCCAGACCTGCGAGCTCGGTCGCGTCAATGCAGGCGGCGGCGGCACCATCGCCTACATCATGGCCAAGTACGGTATGAACGTCATCGACTCCGGCGTTGCCGTCCTGTCCATGCATGCCCTGTGGGAGGTCGCCAACAAGGCCGACATCTACGAGGCATATCGCGGTTACAAGGCCTTCATCGAGCGAGCCTAACCAACCCTTCATCAGTTGCGGTGAAATACGGACTAAATTGGCCCATAAACGGCCAAAACAGACCGTATTCCACCGCAACTTCCTTTTTTGGCAGAGGAGAGTCCATGCTGCAGGCCATCATTTCGCCCGCCAAGCAAATGCGCGCGGCCCAAGATGCTTTTGAAGTCCTGGGCATTCCGCCTTTTGCGCACGAGATAGCTCGCCTCCACCGCGCACTGCTAGATATCGAACGGGATGAAGGCAGCGGCGGCCTGCAGGCGCTGTGGAACGTAAGCGACAGGCTGCTTACAACATGCCTGGATACGCTTCACGAATTTATGCCCGTCCTGAGCGATGCCGACCTCGCCGATCCCGATATCGCGCGTCGAATCTCCCCCGCCGTCATGTCCTACCACGGCATCCAATACCAAAGCATGGCGCCCGAGGTCATGGATGCCGCGCAGCTCGACTGGCTGCAAAACCATCTCTGGATCCTCTCGGGACTCTACGGATGCGTACGCCCCTTCCATGCCGTTGAACCGTATCGGCTGGAGATGGGCGCGAAGCTTGTCGTCGACGGTGCCCGAGACCTCTACGCATTTTGGGGCGACAAGCTCGCACGGGCTATCGCTCCGGCAGACTCCAACGCTACGATCGTCAACCTCGCCAGCGCGGAATACGCCAAGGCCGTTCTACCCCATCTCGCAGGCGACGCCACGACCGTCACTTGTCTCTTTGGCGAAGGCATCCGCAACGGCAAGCCCATCCAACGCTCGACCGCCAGCAAAAAGGCGCGCGGCTCCATGGTGCGCTGGATGGCAGCAAACGGACTCGAGGACGCCGACCGTCTCACCGAGTTCAACATCGGCTATCGCCACGCCCCCGAACTCTCATACCCAGGCACCCTCGTGTTCATCAACGAACAGATGCTCTAGAGCCGGCACCCAACACTGACCCGCTCAGCTTTCTCCATATAACTTGCGGTGGAATAGTTCCTATTTGAGCCTTTTATCGCACAATCAGGAACTATTCCACCGCAACTTTTATGAATTGGCTGCTAGGCTCGACACCTATTCTGCTAGACCGTCGGCCTTTGCAATCCCATTTGTCGAACCGTCCTGATAGACAATCTTGACGTGCTCAACGGACACCGCAACACCCGTCGGAGGCTCCAAACGCCATTCCGTCAGGGCGATATCCATGGTCGTGGGCACGTCCCCCTGATCTTTGAGCTTTACCGTGAGCGTTTTGAGCGCTGCATCAAACGTCACGCGTTCGATTTCTTCACCCGGAATGGATCCACCACTCAGCTGCAACTGCACAAACTCGTCGCGCGGATACCAATAATCGCCCGGAACGGCGAGCGTATTGGCATTACCGCCAGTACTCCTCACCGTCATAATCGGCAGGGCATCATCGGCCTCAAATTCCCAGGCAGCGCCGCCGCGACCGCCAAACGTCCAAATACAAAAGGCAATCACCAGCACGGCAAGCACCGCAAAGCCAATCGCGACCAACCCATGGTGTGCGCGGCTCTCCTCGGCCGATACATCCCACTGCGTCTCACGATATAGATGCTTGTCTTCCATGTTCGCCTCCCCACAGGCACGCTCGTTGGCCCAATCGTACCCATTCAGGCTATACTTGAGCCCATGACATAAACGGGGAGCTTGTAGGACAAGACGGCAGGCTGAGATTGGGCGCGCCCGCCCTGACCCGCAAACCTGATATGGGTAATGCCAACGAAGGGAGCCGTGCCAATGAGCACACAGACCGAGCCCAAGCTCGTCACGCAAATCGACTTCGCCCGCGCCGGGCAAATCACACCGCAGATGAAAGAAGTCGCCGAGCGCGAACATCGCGACCCCGAGTACATCCGCGAGCGCGTGGCCGACGGCCGCATCGCCATCCCCGCCAACATCGTGCACATCAAAAAGGGCATGCGCGCCTTTGGCGTCGGCGAGGGCCTGTCCACCAAGGTCAACGTGAACTTGGGCATCTCGGGCGACAAGGCCGACGCCGCCGAGGAATGGAAGAAGGTCAAGATTGCCGAGGACTTTGGCGCCGACGCCATCATGGACCTCTCCAACTCGGGCAAGACACGCCAGTTCCGCCAGCAGCTCATCGACGAGACGCCGCTCATGGTGGGCACCGTCCCCATGTACGACGCCATCGGCTACATGGAAAAGCCGCTGGTCAAGCTTACCAAGGATGACCTGCTCGAGGTCGTGCGCGCGCATGCCGAGGACGGCGTGGACTTTATGACCATCCACTGCGGCATCAATAAATCGGTCATCAAAACCTTCAAGGAGACCGGCCGCCTTATGAACATCGTCAGCCGCGGCGGTTCGCTGCTGTTTGGATGGATGGAGGTCACCGGCAACGAGAATCCGTTCTACGAGTTCTACGACGAGGTGCTCGAGATTTGCCACGAGTACGACGTGACCATCTCGCTCGGCGACTCCTGCCGCCCGGGTTGTCTCTACGATTCCAACGACGCCACCGAGACTGCCGAGATGATCGAGCTGGGCAAGCTGTGCAAGCGTGCTTGGGCCGCCGGCGTCCAGGTTATGGTCGAGGGGCCGGGCCACATGGCGCTCGACGAGATCGCCGCCAACATGAAGCTGCAGAAGCGCCTGTGCCACAACGCCCCGTTCTATGTGCTGGGGCCGCTGGTGACCGATATCGGTGTGGGCTACGACCACATCACCGCCGCCATCGGTGGCGCCATCTCCGCGAGCTCCGGCGCCGACTTCCTGTGCTACGTGACACCGGCAGAGCACCTGTGCCTGCCCAGCGCCCAGGATGTGCTCGACGGCCTCATGGCCACTAAGATTGCCGCACACGCCGCCGATATCGCCAAGAAGGTACCGCACGCCCGCGACATGGACGACAAGATGGGCCAGGCGCGCCGCAAGCTCGACTGGGATGCCATGTGGAAGTGCGCTCTCGACCCGGTCACCGGTAAGAAGCGCTACGAGGAGTCCCCTGCCGCCACCGAGGGCACTTGCACCATGTGCGGCAAGATGTGCGCCGTCCGCACCGTCAACAAGGTGTTCGAGGGCACGACAATCGATCTTGGCATGGAGGATTAGCCTTTACGAGGCAATCGCCCGCAAACCTGCTGCGGCGCCCGTCAATTGTTGACGTGTGAACAATTGCTTACATTTGCGTAAAGATTGCATCGCCCGCCCGGGTTCGGCATACAGCCGGCCCGGGCATCTTTATAATGCGGGGTAAAAGACCCATTTGAATCCGTCCGGATAAGGGAGCGAACATGGATCGCAGTAAGGTACCCGCCGTTCTATCCATCGCGGGATCCGATTCCAGCGGTGGTGCCGGCATTCAGGCAGACATTAAGACCATCACGGCGCACCGTCTGTATGCCGAGACGGCCATTACAGCCATCACCGCACAGAACACCCTGGGCGTCACCGCCGTGCAGGATATCTCGCCAGATATCGTAGCCGCGCAAATCGACGCTGTCTTTGACGACATCCGTCCGAGCGCCGTCAAGATCGGCATGGCTTCTTCTGTCGAGATTATCGAAGTCATCGCCGACCGCTTGAGCGCCTGGGACGCACAAAATATCGTCGTCGACCCCGTCATGGTCGCCACCTCGGGCGCTCGTCTGATCGCAGAGGACGCCGCCGAAGCGCTTACACGCCGCCTGTTCCCGCTGGCGACCGTCATCACGCCCAATATTCCCGAGGCCATGGCACTGCTCGATTACGAAGTCGATTCCGAGCGCACGCAGCAAAATGCCGCCATGCTCCTCACCCGCCGCTTTGGATGCGCGTCCCTCGTTAAGGGCGGGCATTTTGTCAACGAGGCCAACGATGTGCTAGCAGAGCCCGCGCCGCTCGATGACGAGGGCAACCATCTGGGCGATCCGCTCACCACGTGGTTCCGCCACAAGCGCATCGACACCAATAACACGCACGGCACTGGCTGCACGCTCTCGTCCGCCATTGCCTGCGCATTGGCACAGGGCATGGAACTTGCCGACGCCGTCAACGCCGGCAAGGCCTACCTAACCGGCGCTCTCGCCGCCGGCTTTGACATGGGTAAAGGCTCCGGCCCCGTCAACCACATGTGGCAATATTAAGATTTGCAGCCCAAAGCCACCACAAAGGGGACAGACACCTTTGCGGTGGCTACCACAAACGTCTCGATCTGTAACAGTTAGAGCCCATTTTTCGGCCCACCTGTTACAGATCGAGACAAACGACCGATATCAACCTAAATAATCTCAATCTGTAACATCTAGCCCGTTTTCGACCTTAAAACTGTTACAGATCAAGACAAACAGACGAATCAAGCCACCGCAAAGGTGCCTTTGTGGTGGCTTGGGGTCGCGCTACTCTCCGAGCATCTCTTGGAGCTTGGCTGCCACGGCGTGACCCAGGCTCTCGTGGCTTTCGGGCATCATATGCAGATAGTCGATATCGCCCGGCTCGGCAAACTCGGCGGCATTCAAAAAGTCGCAGCCAAACTGCTCGGCCACGTGCGCATAGTACTCGCCAAAATGTTCAGATGCCTCAACGGAATGTTCGTCAAAGTCGGTCATATACACATCAGCGATCTGTGGCTTGATCTTGATAGGAGCCATCAGCAGAATACGCGGGCAGGGTGCGGCATTGGTCCAGGGAAATGCGCGCACCGCGCGAATCAGCGCCATGGCGCCACGGGCAATATCGGAGGCCGTCACACCAAAGACCGTCTTGCAATCGTTAGTTCCCAGCATAATAACGATCGCATCCAGCGGCTTATGGGCCTCGAGCAGCATCGGAAGCGCGCGGATGCCGTTAAGATTGGTGTCCAGATGGCACATGTCGTCGCGTACCGTCGTGCGGCCGTTGAGGCCTTCTTCAATTACATGCCAGCCCTCGCCTAAGTCACGTTGGGCCACGCCACACCAGCGCACATCCTGCGCATAGCGCACCGCGGTGCCGTCGCGCATGCCCGCCGGATCGTAACCATAGGTGTTGCTATCGCCAAAGCATAGAACGTTTTTCATCGTAAGCCCCTCGCTCAGTAAAAAGCCGACGGAAGCAGCCTCTCCCGCCGGCTCGACCTATCTGTCAGCACGTACCGATTACAGGTACTTGCGCCAATCGTCCTCGTCCTCATCATCCTCGGCAGCAGCCTGGGCCTGCTCGACGGCACGAGCGGCTGCAGCACGGGCGGCAGCCTGGGCATAGGACTCCTCGTTGCGCTCGGGGAAGCTTGCCAACACGTGCTCAAACTTGGCGAAGTCCTCATCCCAGCGCGTAGAAGGCACAGCAAAGAACACCTGCTTGACCTTGAAATCGCCCGACGCGAGCTCCTTACGGAAGAGCTCGGCTACGGCCTCGGCATCAAAGCCGTTATTGTCGCAGCCCCAAGCACCCAGCACGAGCTTCTCACGACCCAGCTCATCGCAGATGGCAAGGACAAAGCGGATACGGTCGCGCAGGGCGTCAAGCAAGGCATCGTCGCTCACGCGGTACTCCTGGCGAGCACGCTTGACGTTGGGCGCGGCGGCCACGATCACGTCGGCATACGCATGCACATGGTTGCGATCGAAGCGCACCGCGGGCACCACCAGCGCACGGTTGCGGTACAGCTCGCAGTTGATGTTGCGGCGACGGTTCTCGCCGTACCACTTGCGCTGCTTGTCGAGCACGTTGTACAGGTACGAATCGGCGCAGAGCGTCGCCTCCTGGCCCAGGTAGCCCTGGATATAGCCGCCGCCCGGATTGGTAAACGAGGCAAAGGCAAGCACGGCCATATCGCAGAACTGCGCATAGCCGCGGCCGTTATCGAGGATTGCTTGCGTGGCGGAGGCATCAAGCACGGTGACCTCGGGCAGGACCGGAGCAGCCTCCTCCGCGGGCGCGGACTCAGCCTCGTCGGCCAACTCGGTGGAACCGAGCGCCACCTCAGGCTCGACCGCAGTCTCCACCTCAGCGGCCTCAACCTCGACAGCCTCAGCAGCCTCGACGTCCTCGGCAGCCTGCTCCTCAGCAGCCGCAGCCGCTTGGGCCTTGGCCTTCATCGCCGCGACAAAACCGGCAGGCATACCATCGAACTCGCGCACGCCGGTAAGCGAACGCTCGATGTCCTTGGCGCAGGCCTCGGACACAGCCGCCACATGGCGCTCGGCGGCCTTGACACGCGCCTCGCGCTTGGGATTGGGCTGACCCGCCCGGTTAGACCTGCGGTTACGGTTCCTGTTGTCGACATCTGCCATACGTGGCCACCTTTCCTGTCGCTGCCGCTATCGGCTTTTTCCCATCCATGATACCCCGCCGCGCACAAAAAAGACGGCCCCGAAGGACCGCCTTTCGTATCGTTTTACCGTGTCCGGCAGGAAGCGTCGCAATGCCGCGCTTTAATCGCGACGGCCGAGGATGTTCAGAATGCGCAGGAACACGTTGATAATGTCCACGAACAGGTTAGACGCCATGAGCACCGCATTGGGCAGCGTGGGCGGCACCGTCGTGGCAACATAGGTGTCGTAGCCAATAAAGCCGGCGAACACCACGATCACGATCAGGTCGGTGATGGTCTGCGAGACACCCATGAACATCAGCACGATCTCAACCAGAATCGTGGCGAGCAGAATGCCAAAACCGATGCCATATACGCGCTGGAAAAACTTGGGGAAGGTCACGCCCAGCGCACCAAAGACAAAGGTGATGGCGGCCGTGGCGATAAAGGCGGTGTTGATAGTGGGCAGGTCATAGTTGGCAAGGCCAAACGACGCGGTCAGGCCAAAGGTGCTCGCAAAGATCACGTAACCCACGAGCGACAGGCCCACGGACTGCTTGCCCGCAGCAGCCGACATCATGACGATACCGACAATAGTCAGGATAAACGAGCCAAAGACCAGTGGCAGGGCGGCGCCGCTCATCATCATGCGGGCAAACGCCATGGTGCTCGTAAAGTAAGCACCGGCGCCCATGGCGCAAAAGCCCAAGAAGATGAGGGCAGACATGGCAAGATTGTACGCGCGCGGCGACATCTCCTTGGCGCGACTTGCGCCGGTCTCGATGGGGCCGTTCTGATAGCCCTGGATATCGTTCATACTTCGTCCTTTCAAAAGCGCACAACAGCGCCGTAGGTGACAAGATTTCTGCCATTGTACCCGAATGCTGTACGTCCTTACCTACGGCGCTCGCCCTCAAGCGTACGATCAAAGGCCCAGACCCACCAACGCATCACGTGCGCCTGCGAGCCGTCCGCCCGCTCGCGCGTCTGGTCCTCCAGATACAACTCGGTCGCGTGCCTGCCAAAACGCACCTTATATGTTGCCGTACGGATGCCGTGGACCATCAGGCCAAACCCAATGGTCGAGATAATTTCGTCGATCGTAAAACAACGGCCGTCGACCCAGCAGACGGTGACCGGCACGACCTGTCCGCCCGCGAGGATGCGAGCCACGACGTCCACATACTGCTTGTGCACGCGCCGAGTTTTGCCGTCTGTCTGTCGATATTCCATGCCCTCTATTATCGAACGCATGTTTGTATGTTGTAAAGCGAACAGACTGTGGTTTTGGGGTGTTGGGGCGCGCACGCGTGTCCTCATGGCGTGTTAGCAAAAAGAATACCCGCGGTCAACAGGGCTAATATTCAATTTTAGTGCCAAAAAATTCACTTCTCCCATCAGAACTCGGTAAAGAAACCCACAGGAGGTGATACGATTTATCATGTTTTTGTAACGTGTCTGCAAACTTCGAGAAAGCCCATATATGGACGTAACGTTCTCAACCTTCCTCGGCCAAATTGTGTCGAACCCAGTCCTTGCCGTCACCGTGATTCTCGCGCTCGGCGCCATCTTCGTCAACGGATGGACCGACGCGCCCAACGCCATCGCGACCTGCGTCACTACGCGTTGCATGCCCGCCCGCGCCGCCATTCTCATGAGCGCCGCATTCAACTTCTTGGGCGTGCTCATCATGACGCACTTTAACGCGAGCGTCGCCAACACCATCTCACATATCGTCGACTTTGGCGGAAACAGCACCATGGCGCTTGCGTGCCTCTGCGCGGCTCTGTTCTCCATTGTCGTCTACGGTGCCACGGCATCGCGTTTTGGTATCCCCACCTCGCAAAGCCACAGTCTTATCGCCGGCCTGACCGGTGCCGCTATCGCCCTCGGCGGCGCGAACAGCGTCAACGTCCACGAGTGGATGAAGGTCATCTACGGCCTGGCGCTCTCCATCGGTCTGGGTTTTGTCATGGGCTGGATCCTGTGCAAACTCGTCTCGATTCTGTTTGCCGCCGCCAATAGGCGACGTGCAAACGTCTTCTTTAAATACGCTCAGATCGCGAGCGCTGCGGCCATGAGCTTTATGCACGGCGCGCAGGATGGACAGAAGTTCATCGGCGTGCTCTTTTTAGGCGTGGCCTTCGCCAACGGCCAGACGAGCGTCGGCGATGCCGGCATCCCCATCTGGATCATGCTGCTGTGCTCGGCCACCATGGGCATCGGCACCAGCGTGGGCGGCGAGCGCATCATCAAGTCCGTCGGCCAGAGCATGGTCAAGCTCGAGAAGTATCAGGGCTTCTCCGCCGACCTCGCAGGCGCCGCGAATCTGCTGCTTGCCACCCTTACCGGTATCCCTGTGTCCTCCACCCACATCAAGACCTGCGCCATCATGGGCGTCGGCGCCGTCAAGCGCCTTTCGGCCATCAACTTTGGCGTGGTCAAGGACATGATGTTCACCTGGTTCTTTACCTTCCCCGCCTGCGGACTCATCAGCTTTGTCATGGCCAAGCTGTTCATGATGTTCATCTAGTCAAACCGAGCGTCCATCCGGACCGTAATACTTCGCCCACCCGTCTTCGCCTCGAAAGGACCCACTCATGGCAAAGAAACCCGATTCGTTCTACTTTGACAACTACGTCGCCTGCGCCGACCTTGCTGTCCAGGCCGCAGAGTTGCTCATCAAGATTTTCGAGAACTTTGATCCCGCGCAGATCCACGACATGCTCGAGGAGATGCATGCGATTGAGCATGCGGCCGACAAGAAGCACCATGAGCTCGAGGATGCCCTGCTCACGGCCTTTATCACCCCGCTTGAGCGCGAGGACCTGGACCTGATG
>CABUJL010000043.1 GCA_902491915.1 uncultured Collinsella sp. | reverse complement strand
CGAGCTGTTCTCGAACATCGAACTCATGCAGCATGCCTACGTTGAGCCGCCCCAGGTCATCGAACTCTCGCGCCGTCTGGCATCTTCCGTCTCGCCCGCTTTTGCGCAGGTGAGCGAGGTCACCGATGTCGTTCGAATTACCAAGGAGATGGTCCACCGTGGTTAACGTCATCGACTACATGCCGGGCGATACGCTGCTGCATCGTCTGAATCCCGTCGTCAAACTGGGCCTCGCCGCCGCCATCATCGTCGGCATCTTTTTGTCCGACACCTACGTGGCGCTGCTGGGCTTTCTGGCGCTCACGCTCGCACTGGGAGCTTACGCCGGCGTCGTCGACCGTCTGTTCTCGCTGCTCAAGTTGCTGATTCCGCTCGCGCTTATCATGCTGGTGCTCCAGCTGGCCTTTATGCGCGATGGCAACGTGGTGTGGAGCTTTATCACCGACACGGGTCTCATCACAGGATCGAAGGCCTGCCTGCGCCTGCTGGGCGTGGCGTTACCACTCATCCTCATGCTCATGGTGACCAAGCTCAACGACCTTGCCAACGCCTGCGTCGAGGTGCTGCACGTGCCGTATCGCTATGCCTTCACCTTTACCACGGCGCTGCGCTTTGTGCCGGTGTTTGGTCAGGAGATGAACGCCATCATGGAGGCGCAGACCGCACGCGGCGTCGAGTACGACACCAAGAACCCCATCAAGAAGCTTAAGCTCATGCTGCCACTGTGTGTGCCACTGCTCATCTCGAGCGTGGGCAAGACCGATGCCACAGCCTTGGCGGCAGAACAGCGCGGCTTCTATCTGCGTACGCGCGCCAGCTCGTACAAGCGCTACCCCATCAAGGGCCTAGACATCGCCGTGCTCATCGTCAGCATCGTCCTCATCGCCATCGGCTTCCTGTTCTAGTTCACCACTGACAGCAACCGCCCAACGCAAAAGCCCTCGGCTCGAACCAAGCGAGCCGAGGCCTTTACTGTTTCACCAGATAAAACCTACCAAAATAAACCTGTCCCTTTTTGGCAGGTCGGAAGCTAGAGGCGGTAGGGGGCGCCGCTGCGGATGATGGATTCGCGCACCAGGACATCCATGGCGTCGAGGGTGATCTCGGGCATCTCTCGGTACTTTTGCAGCACCGAGAGCTCGGTGCAGGCCAGAATGACGCGGTCGCAGCCGCTACGGGCGAACTCCCACATCACGCGGTCGAACTTATCCATATCGGGCTCACGTCCGGCCTTCACGTCATCGTAGATAAGCGACATCACATCGTTCTGACGTTTCTCGCTGGGATAGACAACCTCAACACCCGCAGCCTTACATTCGCGTCCGTAGACGCCCGCGCCCACGGTTCCATCGGTTCCCATAATGCCAATCTTGTGCACCGGCTCGGCCGGCATACTCAGGTTGGGGTCGAACTCGCACTCCCCCATCACCGCACCCGCAAGGGCATAGCGCACCGACTCACGCGGCATGTGGATAATCGGCACCTTCGTAAACGACTGGATCTGGTCGTAGAAGTAGTGCGACGTGTTGCAGGGAATGGCAATGTGCGCACAGCCCAGCGACTCGAGTGCCTGGGCACACTCTTTCATGGTCGCCAGCAGCTTGGCATGCTCGCCGGTCTTAATGGCCAACGTACGGTCGGGCATGGTCGACTTGGAGAGTACCACCATGTCGATATGTTCCTGATCGCAGGCAGCAGCCGTATGACGCACCACCTGGTCGTAGTAATACGACGTGGCCTCGGCGCCCATGCCGCCGATAACTCCCAGCTTTTCCATCGCCGCCTCCTTGGTGACGCTTGCGCAATTGCGCGTATCATACCCGCGCCCGCCCGATGCAAACCGGACGGGCGCCGCGCTCATCTACTTGTAATACGTCTTGAACAGCTTAAAGTGGCGCAGCTTGGTGTGCCACATGCGCAGCCAGCGGTTAAAGACAAAGTCGCCCTTCATAAACGAAGGGTCGGCGCCCTTGCCTTCCTTGTCCAGGCGATGCACCTTAGCGCGCAGCTCGGGATCCTTGACGTACTTGTCGACGACGCCCATGGGGACGACCATCCACAGGGCCTCGTCCTGAGCCGTCACAAACTCCGGCTCAAACGGACGGTTGAACACATACTCGTCCACCACATACTTGGCAACGTTAAAGCCGCTGTTGGTAACGTAGTAGTTGCTGCGGCCCTGGCGCGTGTTGAAATCGAAGAACTTAAACGAGCCGTCGCGCTCGTCGTACTTAACGTCAAAGTTGGAATAGCCCACAAAGTGAAGGTCCTCGAGCAACTTGCGCACGCCGCCCATGAGCTCGTCGTTGGGCTCGGTAATGATACAGGCATGGTTGCCGACACCGTGGGGCTGATGCTCCTCGAGCAGCACATGGCCCAGGCACATCATGCGCACCTTGCCGTTGCGGTCGGAATAGCTAGTGAGCACGCGCATGTACTCGTCGTTGCCGGGCACGCGATCCTGCAAGATCAGATCGTCGGTGTAGCCGCTGGCATACGAATCGCGAATGACCTGTTCCAGCTCGGCGCGGTCGGCAATCTCATAGGCCTTCTTCTGGCCCTCGAACTCGTGCTGCCACCACATGATGCCGTCAGAAGGCTTCAGAATCATCGGGTAAGGAAAATCGATCTGGTCGAGCACTTCGGCAGGCGCCTCACCCTGGGCATTAAGCATCGCCTTGGTAAAGGTAAACGTGTGCGGATAGGGCACGCCATGCTTCTCGCACAGCTCGTAGAAGATCTCCTTCTTCTGGCACTGCTCGAGCATGCTGTAGGGCGCGTAGGGAGCGACGATGTTATCCGCCAGCTCATGAGCATCCTTGGCTTGAGCCACGAGAGCGACATAGTTGTCGCCACAGCCCACAAGGACAATCGTCTTATCGGTATGCGCTTGGGCAATGCCGTTGACGGTTTTGAGCATCACGGGCATGGTATCGATATCCACGTTGGGCGTGTAGTCGATAATCTGGCTGCGGTACGCGGGACCCGTCTGATACTTGCCAAAGACCAGACTCTTGACCTGGTACTCCTCGTAGAAGGCGCGCGCCACCGAATAGGCGTTGATGTCGCCACCGAGCAGCACGGGAATGAACTCGCGCTCTGTAAATTGCAATGCCATGGAAACTTCCTATCATGAACTGCCCACACAACGGGCGGTCTTTGCGCAACTGATTTATTCTAGCGTGCCAAGCCGCCGGCGCCCAAAGCTCCACCGTATCTATGGCAATCGACGCAATCGTCCAGCACGAAGGCCAGCACGAAGACGGCGCTCACCGTTGTATGACAATGGGCAATGAACCTACCGTTGTTGTAGGATTCAGCGTATTGACATCTTCGAGCGAAAGGCGCACACGTGCCCCAAGACCATCCGACCGATAATCCCATCCTCAATGCCGCGAGGCGCGAGCTGGCGGAACGTGCGAAAGCGACCGTTCCCCTGTGCACGGCAAACGACGCCTACAACGGGCCTGCCCGTATCGTCTCAATCAACACGTCGGAGCACAAAGGCACGCGTAAGTCACCCGTCGCCGACGGGCACGACACCGTCATCGAGCAGTTTGGCCTCGCCTCCGATGCGCACGCCGGGCATTGGCACCGTCAGGTTTCCTTTTTGGCCGCAGAGTCCATCCAAACGGCGCAGACGCGCGGGCTCGATGTGCACGAGGGCGACTTTGGCGAGAACTTCACAACCCAGGGCATCAACCTGCTCTCGCTCCCCCTGGGAACGCAGCTCAAGATTGGCAACGATGTCTTGGTCGAAATCAGCCAAATCGGCAAGGTCTGCCACACACGCTGTGCCATCTACTATCTCGCCGGCGACTGCATCTTTCCCCACGAGGGCGTTTTTGGCGTGGTACTAAAGGGCGGAGAGGTCTACGCCGGCGACGATATCCAGGTAATCAAACTCGGCGACGGCTCCTGTTCGTTCACCCCCGCCGAGGCGCTCGAAGAGATTGAGCAGGCTCGTCAGGAGGGCGCGCTGTAGTTATAAAACCCCACGTTGAGATGGCTTTTACAGCCCAAAACTCCTCTCAAACAGGGCTCTGTAACGTTAAAGTTGAACTCTATGGTTTCTCAACAATTCGTCATAACTGCAGGTCAAAGCCAAAGCCTCAAGTTCAACTTGACCCTTTGGGACCTTTAAGGTTCAAGTTGAGGTCGAAAGCAGTAGTAGAATACCGTTCGAACCATAACCTACGATTGATTGCAGAGGGACTGGATGCAGCATTCGAATCATCGCACCGCAGCGCTCATTGCGTCGACGCCGGCTCGTATCATCACGAGCGCCGCGCTCGCCGTTGCGCTGACGGCCACGCCGATGCTCTCCCCCGTTGCGGCGTATGCCGCCTCGCAGGCAACGCAGGACCAGCTTTCCGCAGCCCAGCAGAAGATCGAAGCCGCCACGAGCGCCTACAACGACGCCCGCACCAAGCTCGATGACCTGCAAAAGCAGATTGACTCCAATGAGGCAAGCATCGAGGAAATCGAGGCTAAGCTTCCCGAGCAGCAGGCCAAGGCAAGCTCCGCCATGCGCGATCTGTACAAGTATCAGAAGGGCACCAATCCCATCGTGAGCTTCCTGGTCAACGCGCAGAGCCTGGGTGAGTTCATCACGACCTGCAAATACACCAACCAGATCACGAGCTCGAGCGTCGACGAGATCGAAGAGCTCAATAACATGCAAACCGAACTCGAGCAGAACAAAGCCGAGCTCCAGCAAGCCAAGTCTCAGCTTGAGGCAGAGCAGAAAAACGCCGAGGATGCGCTGGCACAGGCCCAGCAGCTCCGCAGCGAGGCACAGGCAAAAGCCGAGCAGGAAAATGCCGCCGAGCTTGCCAAGCTTGAGGCCGATAAGGCCGCTGCCGCCGAGAAGCTCTCGGGCGAGGGCGTAAGCGGCAGCAATTCCAGCAGCCAGGCCACCAACACCAACACCACCATCGACACCACGGTGAACAACGCCAATACCGGTAGCTCCGATTACGATTCGTTCATTAATGAGTGGACGAGCCGCATCGACAATTATCTCGCCGGCTCCCCCATGGCAGGCCAGGGCTATAACTTTGCCGTCGCCGCTTGGAATACCGGTGTCGACCCCCGTTGGTCCCCCGCCATCGCCTGCATCGAGAGCACCAAGGGTGCTTATTGCGCCAATTCTTACAACGCCTGGGGCTGGAGTGCACGTGGCGGCGGCTGGCGCAGCTTTGGCAGCTGGAGCGAGGGCATCTCCGCTCACGTTGCCTATCTGGGCGCCAACTACGGCTCCACCCTTACCCCGGCTGCGGCCAAAAAGTACTGCCCGCCCACGTGGCAGGACTGGTACAACAAAGTCGCCGCTCAGATGAACCGCATCTAAGTGCAACTGCAAAGGGCCCCAACGGGGCCCTTTTCTTTAGGTAGCGGAGGTATCGACGACGCCGGTCGCATTGGCAACCGCGACTATGACGATCATGCATAGGAGCAGCACACCCAATGCCTTGAACCAGAGTTTCGCGAGTTTCTTGCCGCGATAGCTGTCGAGCAGTGCGAATCGCCGACGAAGACGGCGCTTATCGAGCAGCGCAAAATGCATAAGCACCATAAGGCCATCGACAAAGATAAAATACTCGATTACGAGAAGCCACGTCGGGTAGCTTTGGTTTGCTCCCGTGGGGTGAAAGACGGCAAAGTGACTTCCTGCAAAGAACACAAGCAGCGAAAAGCAGACGAGTGTATTCCAAATGCGCCCCAGAGACTCCGGAACGCGAGAGAGCAGACCGCATGCAGCGGAGGCGGCAGGCCCAGGATGCCCTGTGGGGTTCTTGAGCCCTTGGGGCGTCAACACCGTCTCCGATGCCGGAGTACGGACAGGCGCAGGAGGCCGCACGGGGCGACTCAGGTCGTATGCCGCGCGCGTCGCCCGTCCCAACGCTTCCGCACTCGCAAAACGTTTGGCCGGGTCAAGCGCCATCGACATGCAGATGACATCGGCAAGTGGAGTGGGAATGCCGCGCGCCTCGCATTGCTCGCGCATGTCGAGCCCTGGTTTAGGGTCGACTCCCGTCAAGCAGAAGAACAACAGGGCGCCAAGTGCGTAGACATCGCTGCGCACGCTCGTCTGCCCAAACCCGTACTGCTCGGGCGGCGCATAGGGTCGCGTGCCAAACTTGACGGTGTCGGCATCGGCGCCATCGCGCCATACGCGGGCGATTCCCAAGTCGATAATCACCAGCGATGAAAATGTCAGGCCGTCATCAAGCGTATAGTTGGCACCTGTCACGATGATATTCGACGGCTTGAGGTCGCGATGGATCACCGGCGCCGGCGTCTCCCCCGCCATTGCAAAACCGGCGTGGAGCTCGCCCACGGCATCGCATAGGGCAGGATAAAATTCACGCACATAATCGGGAGTGGCTCCCAGACGGTCCACCAGCGCCCCGAGTGTCTCCCCTTCGATGTATTCCATAACCACGTTGAGCTCGTCGCCCACACGACGACAATCGACGATTCTGGGCAGGTGCTCAAAACGCCTGCCTGCCCGCTGGGCGGCAAACAGACGCTCGTATGCCCCGCCGATTTGAGCCGAAGCATCGATGCGTTTACGGACAAAGGGGCCGAGCGAACCACCGCCGGTTCCTTCAAAGTACACGAGCTCGGTTGTTTCAACGGACGAGCGCTTAAGTACACGCTCCACGCGATAGCTGTCGTCGCGATCGAGCGACGCCAGGTGCTCGGCAAGCGCTGCGGTCAGCTCGTCATTGGAATATGTTGGGGTCTGAGTATCCATAGCCTCCATCATAGCGCAGGGCGCAGACACCCCATGGCATCCGCGCCCCGTTCGTTTGCATCGTTGTTCGACAGCTCCGCCGGCTCAGATATCAGCCGCTAACTCACCGTCTCCTCGCCAAAGCGATACAGTTCCTCGTTGACCTTTTGGAGGCTGCACCCGCGATCGATGCAAAAGATGATAATCGCATCGCGGCGGTCCTTGCAGTTAAGGACGCTTACCCCGGCAGCCGTCAGCGCACGGTTGGTCTCTTTGAGCGTCAGCGCCATCGCAAAGGCAATCTGCAGCACCTTATTGCGACTCGGATGACGCGCACCGGTAAAGATCTGATAGCCAAAGGTCTCATTGAGATCGGCCATACGAACCACGCGCGAGCGCTCCAAGCCCTTTTCCTGCAGTAGCTGCTTCAGGTAGTCCGAAAGCGACGGGGTGGCAAAGTCGTGCTCCTTGATATAGCCATCGATGTTTGGCGCGTCGAGAAGCTCATTGAGTAACTCGTCAGTCAGCTTTTTATCGGGCATACGACTTCACCTCCCCCAGTGCATGCAACATGCTAGAAACCGCTTACGTCCGAACGCTCCCAGCTAGCAACCTGGTCGGGAGACACCGTACCCAGCGCCTCGAACTTCCAGGAGCCGCCCGCCTTCAGATGATTGGTGTTTGCAAGAGCCGTTCCAACCTGGTTGCCATCGGCATCATACAGAACATATTCAATCTGAATGTAGCTCTTTTCCTTATCCGTGTTATTGGTCAGCGTGCCCGTGATCTTATAGGTAAACTGATTGGAAGTGTCTTCAGCCTCGTCAGCAATGGTATACGGTTCTTGCGGTTCTTTTTGCTCCTCAGCCTGCTGTGTCGTCTCGGCAGGTTTTGCCGAATCGCTCGCAGACGAATCGGTTGAGTTGCCGCCCATAGAGCCCACGGCACCGACAATAACCAGCACCACAATGATGCCTAGGACAATCTTGCCGATCGGCTTCTTTCCCTCTTTTGCCATTATTCATCCTTCCTACGATCCGGCTACCGTGCCGGCACACAGCACATCGTAGGAAGGATTAAACTTGAATTCATTAGCTGAGAGCTAAGGTTGCGGTAAACGGCCAATGCAGTTATCCAAACGCCGAGCAAACGCACTTTGCGCGACCGTCTGCCGGCAGCGCATCAACCCACCGTGACGGATTCCCCGGTAAAGGCACTAATCATCAACAGGATAAAGAAGGCCAAATAGCTGATGCTCAGCAGGTAGGCGATGACCAAAAAGGCAATCCATCCTACATTGGTCTTACCGTCGGCGCGGCGCTGTTCACGACTGCGATAAAGCCAAATCGTCACGCCGATGGCAGTGATAAACAGCACAAGTGCTGCCGCGGCCAGTCCAGCAAGCGCAAACATCACGCCAATGCTCACAGCAATAACCGGGAGCAGCAGCAAACCGCACCCGCATCCACCCGGACTATATACGGCAGACTGTCGGCGTCGCCTCATCGTCACTCCATCACAAGCAATCGTTTGTAGACATCGAGGCCTTTGAGAAGAATCTCCTCGTCAAAGAGCATGGTATCGGTATGCAGAGCGCTCATCGCATAGGCTGGGCAGTCATCAGCGTCGATCGGGTTTTCTTGTCCTTCTGGCACGCCCGTGCCCAGCAAGAAGAACACGCCCGGCAGATGGCGCTGATAGAAAGCAAAGTCCTCGGCAATTAACAGCGGCTCGTCCACAAGTTGCAGCTCGGACAAGGCAGGCGCAATGCAGGCAAACAACTCGGGGTCGTTATCGACCGGTGGATAGCCCTCGGCGAAGTCGAGATCATACGTGCAGCCCGTTGCGGTGCACGCTTCGTCGAGCACACGGCGCACGCCCTCGCGCGCACGGTCGAACATAGCGTCTGTAAACACGCGCAAGCTACCAGCAACATGGGCCTCCCCCGCCACCGCATTGCAGACGGTACCGGCCTGCAGCAGACCAAACTTGCCGATACAGGGCTCGTCGGTGCCCAGCTCGTCCATCAGTTCGCGCTCGGCAACCAAAAACTTCGCCGCCGCCAACGCGGCATCGTGCGACTCCTCAACCGGCACACCATAAGTCTTAGCGATATGGATGCTCGTCCCGTGAATATGAATGTGTGTCTCACTCGAACGCGCCAGCAGCGGACCGGAACAACTCGCCAACGTGCCGGCAGGCAGATCGGGCCACACATGGAAGCCAAAAATGCGGTCAGCCCCATAGCGCTCGAACACACCGCTCTCGCATACCGTCTTGGCACCACCGGTCGTTTCCTCGGCCGGCTGGAACACAAAGAGAACGTTGCGCCTAATGGCGCCCGGCTGCTCGCGAATCGTACGGTCGACATACGTCGCGGCGGCAAGTGCCATGGCCATGTGTCCGTCATGTCCGCAAGCGTGCATCTTGCCGGGATGGGTCGAGGCAAAGGCCGCTCCCGTCGCCTCCGCGATGGGCAGCGCATCCATATCGGCGCGAATCGCTGTGGCATGCGCGGCACCAACGCCGGCGTCGAAGAAAGCGCAGACGCAGCTGGGGCACGGATGGGTCACCTCGCAAGCGAGCGGTGCCAACACGCCCTCGATATAGGCGATAGTCTGCGGAAGATCGAAATCGAGCTCCGGAATGCGATGGAGATCGCGGCGATAGCGACGGAGTTCTTGGAGCTCGGTCATAGAGAATCCCTTCGTGAGGCACATCTGTTGCAACTTATTGTGATACAGGATTGTGGCACACATGTTTCCAGCATATCCCTGCATTTTTTAAACGTTATATACGAATACTCTTGTTTGGTAAAGTGCAACGTGATAGGGTCTTTACCACTTG
This sequence comes from uncultured Collinsella sp., assembly GCA_902491915.1. Lineage (GTDB taxonomy): Bacteria > Actinomycetota > Coriobacteriia > Coriobacteriales > Coriobacteriaceae > Collinsella. The sequence continues at coordinate 4,139 of CABUJL010000043.1, read as the reverse complement.
ATAGAGGCGCGGGCACGAAGAGCCGCGGGCGAGCCGGCAGGCTTTGACCCCGTGGGGAGGCGAAACCCGCCGAACTGGGTTTTTCGGGCACGAACAACCTGGTGGGCCTGTGGGAAACACCCACAGGACTGTCTGCAGCAATGCGGGAGCGCTATCCGGACATTGGGTCCACGCTATGCGGATTCGATGCGCAGATGGCGCCGTCTGGATAGCGAGGTTTACGGGACATGGCATTGACCCCCAACGAGGCATATGCGGCCAAGCAGCCGTTTGTGGACAAGGAGACACTCGAGCATATCGTCGAGCAGTTCCCCACGCCGTTTCATCTATACGACGAGGCGGGCATCCGCCGCAACATGCAAGAAGTGCGCGACGCCTTTGCATGGAACCCGGGCTTTAAGGAATACTTTGCCGTCAAGGCCAACCCCAACCCGGCGCTCATCTCCATTCTCAACGAATACGGCTGCGGCTGCGATTGCTCGAGCTATACCGAGCTCATGATCGCCCGCTCGCTGGGCATCACGGGACACGACATCATGTTCTCTTCCAACGACACGCCGGCTGCCGACTTTGAGCTCGCCAACAAGCTGGGTGCCATCGTCAACTTTGACGACATCAGCCACATCGAGTTCTTTGAGCGTGTTGCGGGGCCCATCCCCAAGACGGTCAGCTGCCGCTTTAATCCAGGCGGTCTGTTCCAGCTCTCCAACGGCATCATGGACAACCCGGGCGACTCCAAATATGGCATGACCACCGAGCAGCTCTTTGAGGCCTTCCGCATGCTCAAGGCCAAGGGCGCCGAGAATTTTGGCATCCATGCCTTCCTTGCCAGTAACACCGTCACTAACGACTACTATCCCAAGCTCGCACGCATCCTCTTTAAACTTGCCGTGCGCCTGGAGCGCGAGACCGGCGCACATGTCGCCTTTATCAATCTGTCCGGCGGTGTGGGTATCCCCTACCTGCCCGAGCAGCAGGCTAACGACATTCACGCCATCGGTGAGGGCGTACACGCAGCCTACGACGAGATTCTGGTCCCCGCCGGCATGGGCGATGTGGCGATCTGCACCGAGATGGGTCGCTTTATGATGGGCCCCTACGGATGCCTGGTCACCAAGGCCATCCACGAGAAGCAGATCTACAAGGACTATATCGGCGTGGACGCCAGTGCCGTCGATCTGATTCGTCCTGCCATGTATGGCGCTTACCACCACATTACGGTGATGGGCCAGCCGGGTGGCGACGACAAGACCACAGCGCCCGTCACGAACACGTACGACATCACGGGCAATCTGTGCGAGAACAATGACAAGTTCGCCATCGACCGCGAGCTTCCGCATATCGACATGGGCGACCTGCTCGTGATTCACGACACCGGCGCGCATGGCCACTCTATGGGCTACAACTACAACGGCCGCCTGCGCTCCGCCGAGGTCCTGCTGCGCCCCGATGGCTCGGCAGACCTCATTCGCCGCGCCGAGCGTCCGGGCGATTACTTTGCCACGCTCGACGTGCTGCCGTGCGGCCGCGAGCTGCTGGCCAAATCGCGCGCCGAAAGCGCCCGCCGTCGCGCTCAGGACGAGCGCCTAGCAGTCGCCGCCAAATGGAACAAACGCGTCCAGATCGCGGAAGCGAAGGAGAAGAACATGGATATCCGCAATCTCGAGGGCTCAATCGTCGCCCTTGTCACGCCGTTTAAAAAGGACGGCAGTGTCGACTTTGACGCGCTTGAGCGCCTTATCGATTTCCACCTGCAAAATGGCACTGACGCCATCCTCACCCTGGGCACCACCGGTGAGAGTGCCACGATGACCGATGACGAGGACAACTCCGTCGTCGCCGCTGTGGTCAAGCATGTTGCAGGACGCGTCCCCGTTATTGCCGGCTCGGGCTCCAACTCCACGCAGACCATGCTCACCAAGTCGCTCACCTATCAGGGCCTGGGCGCCGACGGTCTGCTGCTCATCACCCCCTACTACAACAAGTCCAATGAAGAGGGTACCTATCAGCACTTTAAGACCGTCGCCGATGCCGTGGACATCCCCTGCATCCTGTACAACATCCCCGGCCGCTGTGGCTGCGGCATCAGCGAGCGCAACGTAGAACGCCTGGCCGCGCACCCCAACATCATGGGTATTAAGGAGGCCTCGGGCAACGTCGCCTACGCGGCCAAGATCGCCCACCTGCTGTCAGACGACTTCCGCATGTACTCGGGCGAGGACGCGCTTACCGTACCGCTCATGAGCCTGGGCGCCTCGGGCACCATCAGCGTGTGGGCCGATGTTCAGCCGCAGCTCGTGCACGACATGTGCCGCGCCTATCTGGACGGTGACGTGGCACGCGCCCGCGATATCCAGATTGCCGGCCAGCCGCTCATCAATGCCCTCTTTAGCGAGGTCAACCCCATCCCCGTCAAGGAAGCGCTCGCCCAGATGGGCATGATCGAGGCAAACTACCGTATGCCGCTGTGCCCCATGGCAGACGACACGCGAGCCGCACTTACCGATGCTCTGAAGGGAGCTGGTCTGCTTGATTAAGACCGTCATTATGGGAACGGGCCGCATGGGCTCGCTCATCCGCACCACCGCCGAGGGCGTTGTCGACGCCGCCGGTCAACCCGTTTTTGATATCGTGGCCCAGATTGGCTTCGATTTGAGCAAGCTCGAGAACGCACCGGCTGCCGATGTGATTATCGACTTCTCGAACGTCGCGACCTTCGACGCCGTCGTCGCCTATGTCGAGCGCACGGGCGCGGCGTTGGTCTCGGGCACCACAGGCTACACCCCCGAGCAGATGGACCGCCTGCGTGAGCTGGGCCAGAACACCCGCGTTATGCACTCGGGCAATTACTCCATCGGTATCGCAGCCCTGCGCCATCTGGTAGCGCAGGCTACACGCGAGCTGCCCGGCTTTGACTGCGAAATCGTCGAGACGCACCACAACCAAAAGGTCGATGCCCCCAGCGGCACTGCCAAGCTACTGCTCGATGCCGTCGTCGAAGCTGAGCCCGAGGCAGGCTACCACCCCGTCTATGGCCGCGAGGGCATGTGCGGCGCGCGTGACCCCAAGGAGATCGGTATGCACTCGCTGCGCGGCGGCACCGTCGCCGGCGTGCACGAGGTAAGCTTTTTCGGCCAGGACGAGGAGGTCACGCTCACGCACCGCGCCACGAGCCGTCAGATCTTTGTCAACGGCGCCCTGGCAGCCGCGCAGAAGCTCGTCGCCCGCGAACCCGGCTTCTATACGTTCGACCAGGTCATGTTTGCCTAACCAGGTATCAACCGAACCCGCCCAAAGGAGAGATAGCAAATGAGCAACGCAGCCGAGATGGATGCACAGGAGATTATCAACTACATCGCCACCGCGCCCAAAAAGACGCCCGTCAAGCTGTACGTGCGCGAGAAGCCCGGCATGAAGGTTGCCTGGGGCGACGCACATGTCTACGGCGGTCGTCGCGGCAAGACCGTCTTTGGCGACTGGGATGAGCTTAAGGCCATCCTGGACGCCAACGCCGATTCCATCGATTACTACGACGTGGAGAACGATTGCCGCAACTCCGCCGTGCCCATGCTCGACCTTAAGGGCATCAACGCCCGCATCGAGCCGGGCGCGATCATCCGCGACCGCGTCGAGATTGGCGACCGTGCCGTCATCATGATGGGCGCCATCATCAACATCGGCTCCGTTATCGGCGAGGGTTCCATGATCGATATGGGCGCCGTGCTAGGCGGCCGCGCCACCGTGGGCAAGAACTGCCACATCGGCGCTGGAACCGTGTTGGCAGGCGTCGTTGAGCCCGCAAGCGCCACGCCCGTCATCATCGAAGACGACGTCATGATCGGCGCCAACGCCGTGGTCCTGGAGGGCGTACGCGTGGGCAAGGGCGCTGTTGTTGCCGCCGGCGCCGTGTGCGTCGAGGATGTCCCCGCCGGTGCCGTCGTGGCCGGTGTCCCCGCCCGCGTCATCAAGATGCGCGACGAGAAGACCGACAGCAAGACCGGCCTGGAAGAGGGCCTGCGCCAGCTTTAATAGTTACGGCGTTTTACCAAACGCCGTAACGACCCGACGCTGCAAACGCCCCTAGGCGGCAATCTGACGTTCAATCGTCGGGCATGACCAGAAGGTCAATGCCCTCCTCT
>CABUJL010000042.1 GCA_902491915.1 uncultured Collinsella sp. | reverse complement strand
GGTCAAGATCGTCGACGAGTTCACCGGCCGCATTATGGAAGGCCGCCGTTATTCCGAGGGCCTGCACCAGGCCATCGAGGCCAAAGAGGGCGTGCTCGTACGCGAGGAGAACCAGACCCTGGCCACCATCACCCTGCAGAACTACTTCCGTCTGTACGACAAGCTCTCCGGCATGACCGGCACGGCACTTACCGAGGATGCCGAGTTCCGCGAGATCTACAAGCTGCCCGTCGAGGTCATCCCCTCCAACAAGCCCGTGCAGCGCGTGGACCACGAGGACTTGGTGTACCGCACCATTCAGGCCAAGTACAACGCCGTTGCCGACGACGTTGAGCGTCGTCACGCCAAGGGCCAGCCGGTCCTGGTGGGCACCGTCTCCATCGAGAGCTCCGAGAAGCTGTCCGCCGCCCTTACCAAGCGCGGCATCGCACACGAGGTCCTCAACGCCAAGCACCATGAACGCGAGGCCCACATCGTGGCCCAGGCCGGACGCTACGGCGCCGTGACCATCGCCACCAACATGGCCGGTCGTGGTACCGACATCCTGCTGGGCGGCAACCCCGACGAGTTGGTGCGCGAGCGCCTGGAGTACGAGGGCCTGACCATGGAGGACGTGACGCCCGAGCAGCTCGAGCAGTTTAACGCCGAGGCCAAGGAGACTTGCAAGGCCGAGCGCGAGCGCGTGCTTGCCGCCGGTGGCCTGACCGTCATCGGCACCGAGCGCCATGAGTCCCGCCGTATCGACAACCAGCTGCGCGGCCGTTCCGGCCGTCAGGGCGATCCGGGCGAGACCCAGTTCTACCTGTCGCTCGAGGACGACCTCATGCGCCTGTTCGGTGGCGACAAGATGGACCGCGTCTCCAAGATGATGGTCACGGCCGACATGGGCGACGACATGCCCATCCAGCACAAGATCATCTCCAAGGCCGTCGAGAGCGCCCAGCACAAGGTCGAGAGCATCAATTTCTCCATGCGTAAGAGCGTCCTTGAGTACGACGACGTCATGAACAAGCAGCGCCAGGTCATCTACGCCGAGCGCAATAAGATTCTTGACGGCAAGGACCTGACCGACCACATCACCGAGGTTATGCACGACACCGTGTACCGCTGCGTGCAGGAGTTCTGCACCAAGGACAGTCACGATGGCGAGCGCGACTTGGAGGGCCTGCGCAAGTGGGTTGTGGAGCTCACCGGCCACATCGATACGCCGAAGTTCCCCGACGAGGATTATGAGGCCCTGGCTGCCGATGTCCTGGCTTACGTAGAGAAGTGCTACAACATGAAGGCCGAGCGCTTGGGCGAGGACCTGATGCGCGAGCTCAACACCCAGGTCATGCTGCGCGTCATCGATACCCGCTGGATGAACTACCTGCAGGAGATGGATTACCTCAAGACCGGCATCGGCCTGCGCGGCTTTGGCCAGCGCGACCCGCTGGTCGAGTACAAGACCGAGGCCTACGGCGCGTTTCAGATGCTCGTCGATACCATGTATGAGGATTACCTGCGCACGGTTCTGCGCATCGAGATCAAGGCTGCCCCGCGTGCCGTGGAGCACAAGGAGGAGCCCGCGCTCGAGGGCGCGCGCTTCTCCGGTCCTGCCGAGGTCGATGGTGATAACGGCGACTCGGTGCTGCGCAAGCAGGCGCAGGTGCAGGCCCGCACGGCTGTCCAGGGTGGTCCGGCTGCCGTCAACAACGGTGGCAAGGTGACCACTTATCGCAAGTCCGAGAGCGACGATCCGTACGTCAACGTGGGCCGCAACGACCCGTGCCCCTGCGGTAGCGGCAAGAAGTTTAAGTACTGCCACGGCAGGAATCGTTAATGGCTGAGGCTTTAGAGATAACGCCCGCCGAGCTGGACGCGTTCGCGGACCGGCTCGGCGAGGTCGAGTCGTATCTCCACCTGGACGAGAAGCGTACCCGTGTGACCGAGCTCGAGGCCAAAAGCGTTGCCCCTGGCTTTTGGGATGACGCCGACGCCGCCCGTGCCACCATGGAGGAGATCGCGCGTACCAAGGAAGATATCGCTGCCGTGGACACCGCGCGCGGCGAGCTTTCCGATGCCCGCGCCGCGCTGGAGCTTGTCGAGGAGATGGGGGATGACCCCGACGCCGTCGCCCTTCGCGAGGAGGCTACAGCCACGGCTGAGCGCCTGGCCCGTGCCATCGATGAGCTTGAGCTTTCGAGCTGGTTTACCGGTGAGTTCGATCACGGCGATGCCATCGTGACTATCAAGCCCGGACAGGGTGGTCTGGAGGCCCAGGACTGGACCTTCATGCTCTTTAAGATGTACATGAAGTACTGCCAGCGTCGCGGCTGGAAGGTCACCATCAACGACTGTCCCGCGGCCGAGGTCATCGGCATCGACCGCGCGACCTTTACCGTCGAGGGCAAGGACGCATTTGGCATGCTGCGCGCCGAGGCCGGCGTCCACCGCTTGGTTCGCATTAGCCCCACCGACGACAAGAAGCGCCGCCAGACCACGTTTGCCGGCGTCGAGGTCATCCCCGTGCTACCCGATGATATCGACATCGAGATCAGTCCCGACGACATCCGCGTGGACGTATACCACGCGAGCGGCCCGGGCGGTCAGGGCGTCAACACCACCGACTCCGCCGTGCGCGTGACGCATTTCCCCAGCGGCATTGTGGTCACCTGCCAAAACGAGCGCAGCCAGATCCAGAACAAGGCCGCGTGCATGCAGATCCTCAAGGCTCGCCTGTACGAGATTGAGCTCGAGAAGCGTGCCGAGGCGCTCGATGAGATTCGCGGACCCAAGACCACGATTGGTTTTGGCAACCAGATCCGCAGCTACGTGCTCTACCCGTACCAGATGGTCAAGGACCTACGCACGGGCGTGGAGACCAGCAATGTCGAGGCCGTTCTTGACGATGGCGACCTGGACCCGTTTGTTATTGGCTACCATCGCTGGGCCACCGGCAACGCCGATGCAGAAGGCTCGGGGGTCTAAAACATCGGGCGGCTTCAAACCGATGCCAAGCCTAACGGTTGGACGGGTTTGTATCCAGAATAAACCCTGCGCAGGGGTGGTTTTTGTCCGGCGAATCGGTAGAATCGAATACAAGAAGAAGTTCAAAGCGCATCCGTTTGGGTGCGCTTTTTTGAGGGAGGCAGCATGGCATATCGTCTGGACATCAAGCGCATTCTTTCGATGAACTTCTTTCACGACCTGCCCCAGATCATGTTGGGGTGTGCCTTGGCCGCCATCGCGACCGACCTGTTTTTGATTCCCAATGGTCTTGCCGCCGGTGGCGTTACGGGCCTTGCCACCATTATCCAGGCGGTCGGCGCGGCGCGAGGCGTGTCGCTTCCCGTCGGTATCCAGACCATCGTGATGAACGCCTTGCTGCTGCTGGTCGTTATGCGCGAGGGCGGCATGTTCTACGTGGTGCAGACCGCGACGGGCTTTGTGCTGCTGGGCTTCTTTACCGATCTGTTCGCCCCGTTTGTAGCACCTCTGGCGGATGCGGACCTGATGCTTCCCGCCATGTGGGGCGGCATTATTACGGGCATCGGTTACGGCATGGTGTTGCGTGCCGGCGCCAACACCGGCGGCTCGGACACGATTGGCCAAATCATTTCGCGTAACACCTCGCTGCCGGTGGGCTCGACCGTCATGGCAATCGACGTTGCCGTGTGTGCGCTGTCGGCTCCGGTCTTTTCAATCGAAAACGCACTATATGCAGGCCTTTCGATGGTCATTAGCGGCTATGTGATCGATGCCGTGGTCGATGGCGGCAACAAACGCCGTATGGTACTCATCATCTCGGATAAGTTCCCTGATATCGCTGCCGATATCATGTATGGCCTGGGTCGTGGTTGTACCAAGTTTAAGGCGACTGGCATGTATTCGGGTGCCGAGAAGCCGGTGATTATGGTCATCGTGAGCCGTCGAGAGCTCAATACCCTCAAGACGATCGTGCGCGAGCGCGATCCTCACGCCATTGTGACGGTCGCTGACGTTACGGAAGCCTTCGGCGAGGGATTCAAGGACATTAGCGCGTAGGGTCGACTGCGTTCCATCCAAAAGACGTTCACATTGATAAACCGTTTCATCAGCGGTTCTGCCTGCTAAATTGTTCAAATAATGATAAAAACTCTGGTAAAGCCATCAGTTTCCAGCATAATGAATGACGTACGTGCATTGCGGCTGTGTTGGGATTACCTTCGGTGCCGTGCGCATTTTGTCTAATGAGGATGAAAGGAAGGCACAATGAGCGACGAAGAGCTCAAAAAGGTTGCCAACGAGGTAAGGAAGGGCATCGTCACCGGCGTGCACGCTGCCAAGTCCGGCCATCCGGGCGGTTCGCTCGGCGCTGCCGACATCATGACCTATCTGTACTTTGAGGAAATGAACGTCGACCCGGCCGATCCCCGCAAGGCCGATCGCGACCGTTTTGTGCTCTCCAAGGGCCATTGCGCTCCGGGCCTGTACGCCGTGCTCGCCGAGCGTGGGTTCTTCCCCAAGGAGGATCTCGAGACGCTGCGCCATATCGGCAGCCACCTGCAGGGTCATCCCAACATGAACGACACCCCGGGCGTCGACATGTCCACCGGCTCGCTCGGCCAGGGTATCTCCGCCGCCGTGGGTATGGCCGTTGCCGCCAAGCACTGGGGCGATACTTACCGCACGTACGCCCTGCTGGGCGATGGCGAGAGCGAGGAGGGCCAGGTCTGGGAGGCCGCCATGTTTGCCGGCAACCAGCAGCTCGATAACCTCTGCGTGATCGTCGACCACAACGGCCTGCAGATCGACGGCCCCGTCGAGGAGGTCAACGACCCCATGCCGCTCGCCGACAAGTTCCGCGCGTTCAAGTTCCACGTGGTGGAGCTCGCCGACGGCAACGACTTCGACCAGATCCGCGCCGCCTTTGCCGAGGCTCGCGCCACCAAGGGGCAGCCGACCGCCATTATCGCCGAGACCCTGAAGGGCAAGGGCGTGTCCTTTATGGAGAACCAGGTTGGTTGGCACGGCAAGGCCCCCAACGATGAACAGTTTGAGCAGGCCATGGCAGAGCTCACGGCCGCCGGAGAGGAGCTCTAGGATGGCAGACGTCAAAAAAATCGCCACGCGCGTAAGCTACGGCGAGGCCCTCGTCGAGCTCGCCAACGAGCACGATGACTTTGTGGTCCTCGACGCCGACCTGGCCGCCGCCACGCAGACCGGCAAGTTCAAGGCCGCCTGCCCCGACCGCTTCTTCGACGTGGGTATCGCCGAGAGCAACCTGATGGGCGTCGCCGCCGGTATCGCGACCACCGGCCGCGTTGCCTTCGCGAGCACCTTTGCCATGTTCGCAGCCGGCCGCGCTTTTGAGCAGGTCCGTAACTCCATCGGCTACCCGCACCTCAACGTTAAGATTGGTGCCACGCACGCCGGTATCTCGGTGGGCGAGGATGGTGCCACGCACCAGTGCTGCGAGGATATCGCCCTCATGCGCGTCATCCCCGGCATGACTGTGATCGTTCCTGCCGACGACGTCGAGGCCCGCGCCGTGACGCGCGCCGCCTACGAGTGCGACGGTCCGGTGTACATGCGCTTCGCTCGTTTGGCCTCGCCGGTTATCAACGACCCCGAGACCTACAACTTCGAGTTGGGTAAGGGCATTGTCATGCGCGAGGGCGCCGACGTCACCATCATCGCCTGCGGCCTGATGGTCGGCGAGGCTCTCGAGGCCGCCGAGCAGCTCGCTGCCGAGGGCATCGACGCCGAGGTCATCAACATGCACACCATCAAGCCCATCGATGCCGACCTGATCGTCAAGAGCGCCACCAAGACCGGCCACGTCGTGACCGTCGAGGAGCATTCTGTAATCGGTGGCCTGGGCAGCGCCGTTGCCGACGTCCTGTGCGAGCAGTGCCCGACGCCCCTCAAGAAGATCGGCGTCAACGACACCTTTGGCGAGTCCGGCCCGGGTGCCGAGCTCTTGCACAAGTATGGCCTGGACGCCGCCAACATCGTGGCGACCACCAAGGAGTTCTTGGCATAAGGCAAGACGAGGCAAAGTATCGCTTCAGCAACCGTATGCAATCCATAACAGGGGCGTCCTCTTTGAGGACGCCCCTGTTTTTTGTCGGCAATAAACAAATTAGGCCAGCACCAAGTAAGGGCTTTTTCCGGGAAACGGGCCCAGACCAGCAAAGTGCAATTCAGCCCCCAAGCACGGCGCTGCTGCACCCAAGTAAAACGCAGCGACCCCTTAGTTATCGCAGGCCGGACACAGGGTTACTTTCCAAATCTTTCCGCAGGACGGAGGAGCCCCCGCCGCACGTAGTGCGCAGCGGGGGCTCCGACATGTCCGAGGACGATTTGGAAAGTAACCCTGTGTCCGGCCGGAGGGACCCAAACACGGCCATGCTTCTTATGTGCAGCAAAGCTAATGCTGCTAAAATACAAAGCGCTCATGTAGTTTAAACGCACGACGATAAGGAGCACCAGTGGGTAACCACTTCCGTACCTCCGGTGCGGGCGATGATGCCCCCAAGACGCAGGCAGGCGTCCAGGGCAGTCGTTTCGCCACTCCGGATTCAGAGGGCCAGCCTGTTGCTCAGGCCCCCGCTCAGCCGGCAGATCAGGCACAGCCGGCATCCGATCCCTTTGCCTACAATCCAACCAGCGATGTCGCGCTTTCCGGCACGGCGGGTTTTGAGCCCGTTCAGGCCGTGACCGCTCGCGTGGAGCAGCCTCAGGCTGGTGCCGCCACGCCGCAGCCTACCATGGCCGGCATTCCCGACCCCTTGCCCCCTGCGACGCCGGCTCCTCAGCCTGCGCAGTCCGGTCTCTTTGCCGCTATTCCCGACCCCACGCAGCCTGCTGCCCCGGTGGTCGAGAGCGATCAGGCAGCCGAGGTCGCAAGCCTCGATAACGCGCTCAACAACCCCGATTTTACGTCGGTGTTTGCGCCCATCGATCCGCAGGCCAGCCGCAAGAAGATGGCCAAGCAGGCCGGTGTCGAGCCCGTCATCCTTATGGAGCATGTCACCAAGATCTATCCGGCACAGCCTAACAAGCCTGCACTCGACGACATCAACATCGAGATCTATCCGGGCGAGTTCGTCTTCCTGGTCGGTCACTCCGGCTCGGGTAAGACCACGCTGCTGTCGACGCTCAACCGCGACGTCAAGCCGACGAGCGGCCGCATCCTGGTTGCCGGTCAGGACCTCATGAAGATCAAGAACCGTAAGGTTCCGTTCCTGCGCCGCCAGATTGGCGCCGTGTTCCAGGACTTTAAGCTTCTGCCGCAAAAGACCGCCTACGAAAACGTGGCGTTTGCCCTGCAGTGCATCGGCAAGCCCAAGGGCGTCATTCGCAGCCAGGTGCCCGAGGTGCTGCGTCTGGTCGGTCTGGCCGATCAGATGGACTCGCTGCCCGACCAGCTTTCCGGTGGCGAGCAGCAGCGCGTTGCCGTCGCCCGTGCTATGGTCAACCGTCCGCCGCTGCTGATCTGCGACGAGCCCACGGGCAACCTCGACCCGGCGATCTCGCTGGGCATCATGAAGCTGCTTGAGCGTATTAACCGCACCGGCACCACCGTGATCGTCGCCACGCACGACCGCGAGATGGTCGATAGCATGCACCGTCGCGTGATCGCCCTCGAGGGCGGCCACGTCATCCGCGACCAGGAGAGGGGAGGTTACGGCAACTATGGCACCAACTAACGTGGGCTACTCCTTCAAAGAGGCAATCAGCCACTTCTTCCGTAACTGGACTACCTCGCTCGGCGCCGTCATCACGATCTTCCTTTCGCTGTTTATCATCGGCCTGTTCATCATGGGCTCTGCGATGCTGAACTCCGTGATCGGCACCGTCGAGGATCAGGTTGTCATCAACGCGTTCATTAGTGATGACGCCGATCAGGCCGATGTTCAGGCTTTTGAGGCCGAGCTTAAGACGTGGAATAACGTCAAGTCCGTGACCTATAAGGACAAGGACGACGCGCTGGCCGAGTATACGAGCAAGATGTCGGGCAACGCCGACGCCACCATGAGCGCGCTCGATGGCCAGAACCCGCTGCCGGCTTCCTTCGCTATTGAGATGGACGATCCGTCCAAGGTCGAGAGCACGGCAAAGAAGCTCAAGAAGGATGCCGATTTCCAGAAGATCGCGGATGACGGCGACGTCAACGCGAGCGTGCTGTACGGCCAGGAGGAAGTGAGCCGCCTGTTCCAGGTGACCAACTACATCCGCATCGCCGCCGTGGTGCTCGTTGGTCTTCTGACCTTTATCGCATTCATCTTCATCAACAACACGATTCGCCTGTCCATCACGGCGCGTCGTCGTGAGATTGCGATTATGCGTCTGGTCGGCGCCAGCAACGGCTTCATTCGTGGCCCGTTTATCACCGAGGGCGTGCTGCAGGCCATTTTGGGCTCGCTGCTTTCCATCGGCGTTCTGGAGCTGCTGCGCAATCTGATGATCCCGCGTCTGCAGGAGAGCATCGGCTGGATGTCGTTTGCCCTGCCGATGCAGTACTACCTGGTGACCTATGCTGCGCTGATTCTGGTCGGCGTGATTATCGGTCTCTTTGGTTCTGCCATCGCCATGCGCCGCTACCTGCGCGTGTAGGCATGCTTGGAATTCATCCCTTCCAACGGGTCGTCTCTTATGGGGCGGCCCGTTTTTTGATCCCTAGGGGACGGCAGGAAAGCGAATCATTTGGGTAGACTCTTTGGAGTTCGCAATCGATAGTTAGGAGGCGCCATGGGGCGCAATAACAAGCATAAGCGTGGAGCTCGCAATCAGCGCGGGCCGGTGCGCAGCGAACGCCGTCCGAGCCTGACCGGGCGCGTGCAGCTCCATGAGCACAGTGCCTATGTCATAACCGAGAATGGCGACTACAAGGTCATGGGTCGCGGCAAGCGTGAGATCATGGACGGCGATACCGTTGCCGTGAGCATTAAGAACAGCCCGCACGGTGAGCGGCGCGCCGTGATCGAGGGTGTGGTTGAGCGCGCAGCCATAAGCGTAGTGGGTACGTACCAGACCGCCGGTCCGCTCGGTGTGATTGAGCCGCTCGATTCGCGTTTGAAGGGCGACTTCTTCATTCTGCCCGAGGATACCTCGGCGGATCGTCTGGGCGTTCACCCGGGTGATGCTGTTGTCGCGCGCATTTTGACCTACCCGACGCGCCTGGAATCGGGCACCGTGACGATCGAGCGCCGCATTGGCGGAGATGATGCGCCCGATTTGGGCGTTCAATATGTGATGGCGCGTTACGGCTATACCGATAGCTATCCAGAGGCCGCGCTGGACGAGGCCGAGGGGCTTTCGCTCGATGTGTCCGCGGCGCTTAAGGACCAGCTCCGCCGCGATTTGCGTGACCGCTTTGTCATCACGATCGACCCGGTCGACGCGCGCGACTTTGACGATGCCATTTCATTGGAGCGCACGCCCGAGGGTGGCTACAAGCTGGGTGTGCATATCGCCGACGTTTCACACTATGTGGCTTGGGACGGGCATATCGATCTTGAGGCTCGCCATCGTACGACATCGGTGTATCTGGCCGATCGCGTGCTTCCCATGCTGCCCGAACGCCTGTCCTGTGACCTGTGCTCGCTTCGCCCTGACGAGGACCGTCTTGCGTTTACCGTCGATATCGAGCTCGATGCGCAGGGTCGCGTGCGGCATTACGATCCGTATCCCAGCGTGATTCGCTCGCGTGTGCGTATGGACTATGACGGCGCCGAGGCGCTGCTGGTGCGTGCCGGCGCGGTTGAGTATTCGGTGCTGGAGGGTGCAGCCGAGGATGTTGCGGCTGCCGAGACCTCGCGCGAGGAAGCGCTTGAGCGCGGTCTTGCGTGCGAGGAGGCCGCCCGCGGCTACAACATCGACCTCGGCGATTTCCTTGTCGCCGCTAACGAACTCGCCGAACTTCGCCGTCGTATTCGTCGCGCCCGCGGCTCAGTCGATTTTGACACAGCCGAGATTCGCGCTCTATTGGATGAGGACGGAGTGCCCGTGCAGATTGTGGCGCGTGAGCGTTCGTGTGCCACGTCGCTTATCGAGGAAGCCATGCTGCTCGCCAACGAGTGCGTTGCAGAGTGGCTGGCAGACCGTGATATCGAGGCCTGCTATCGCGTGCATGAGGATCCGAGCCCCGATAGCCTGCACGGTGCTGCCGTTGCGCTGGCGCAGCTAGGCATCATCGACGATCGCCGTGCTGCCGGTATTGCCCTGGGGAGCCCCGATGAGCTGCAGGCTGCAGTTGATGCTGCCGCCGGTACGGCCAACGCACCGCTCGTCAACACGCTGCTTCTGCGCAGCATGCAGCGCGCGCTGTACAAGCCGCGCAACGAGGGCCACTTTGCGCTCGCCGCGCCGTGCTACTGTCACTTTACGAGTCCCATCCGTCGCTACCCCGATCTGGTGGTGCACCGCGTGCTCAAACTGCAGTTGGCCTATGAGCAGCTCGGCGGCAAGGACGCCTTGGTCCGTACGCCGCGGCTGATCGGCAAGGGGCGCGAGTCGCTGCCGCGCATTCTGCCGCAGATCTGCCGCGCATGCAGCGATGCCGAGCGCGCGGCAGATGCTGCCAGCCATGCGACGCAAAAGATCAAGATTGCCCAGTACTATGAGGACCGTCTGGGCGAGCGCTATGCCGGAACCGTCTCGTGGGTTAGCAGCATGGGCCTCTTTGTGCGCTTGGACCTAACGCAGGTCGAAGGCTTGGTTTCGATCAAGAGCCTGGGCAACGAGTGGTTCGAGTTCGACGAGGACGCGCTTACGCTGACGGGCGCCGACACGGGGACTCGCTATGAACTGGGTCAGCGCGTGATTGTCGAGGTCTCGCGCGTCAATACCACGCGTGGGCACTTGGACTTTAAGCTTATCCATTAGCCAAATCCCGACTCATGGTGGGGGAGCGGAGGGCGGCCTTTCGGGACCGCCCTCCGCATTTGAATCGTGGCTACCTTGCCGTCTGCTCGGCCGCTCGCTTACCTGCTATTTGAGAGGTAAAACCTACCAAAATAAACCTGTCCCTTTTTGGCAGGTTTACAAGAAAGCGGGGATGAGATGGCGACGGTGTACGGTTATGCGCGGGTGAGTTCGCGCGATCAGAATCTGAATCGGCAGCTGGATGCGCTGGGCGCCTATGGCGTGGGCTCAGCGAATATTTATGCCGACCATGCGAGCGGCAAGGACTTCGATCGACCGCATTATCGCGAGCTGTTGCACGTCCTGGGAGACGGGGACGTGCTGGTGGTGCTTTCTATCGACCGACTTGGTCGTAATTACTCCGAGATTCTTGAGGAATGGCGACGCATTACCAAGGAGCTCGGGGTTGCCATTGTGGTGTTGGACATGCCATTGCTTGACACGCGCGCCAGGGCCAGCGGCGCGCCGGATGTGACCAACACCCTGATTGCCGATATTGTGCTGCAACTGCTGAGCTACGTGGCGCAGGTGGAGCGCGAGAATATCCATCGGCGCCAAGCGGAGGGAATTGCAGCGGCGCGGGCGCGAGGGGTCCGTTTCGGTCGACCTCGCAAGCCGTGCCCTCCTCAGTTTGAGCTGGTGCGCGATAGCTATGAGGCGGGCGATATTACCCGCAGCCAGGCAGCAAAGTGCCTGGGCGTGTGCGTGGGGACGTTCGATCGCTGGATGCGCGAGGCGGGGTAGGGGTTTGCGTCGCTTTGTCGCTTCCTGTTGCGATTCAAATTTTGATACGGTGACGATGTCATTTGGGGCTACACTCGCTCATATTTAAAAAGACGGAGGTTGGCCTTTGGCGCACATGAAGAAAATAATCGGGTGGACCGCGATCGCTCTGTTCGCCGCAACGCTGGCGGGCATCTGGGTGCTGACGGAGCAAAACGCAGTGCAGACGTCGTTGCTGAGCGAGTCCACCGCGCGCGTGGTGGAGGGTCAGGCTGCGAGCGTTCAGGCTACCGGCATCACGGGTGAAACTCAGGCGGGGGACGGAATGACCGGGGGCACCGATTCGGCTGCCTCGAATGTCCGGTCTGGCCGACTTGCTTCCATTCGCATGTGGGTGGGCGCGAACGTCCGTCGCGTTGCCCATACCGTAGAGTTTTTCTTCGTCGGATTGTTCGCCTCGGTGGTCGTGGTTTGCTTTTCCAGGCGTCCGTGGAGCGTATGCTCCCGTTGCGTGCCCGTATTGCTCTTTTGCGCCGCCTGCTCCGTTGGCGATCAGGTACATAAGATCTTTGTTCCCGGCAGGCATTTCGACGTTATCGATTTAGGATTCGATGCTGCGGGCTATGTCACCGCCATGCTGTTGGTATTGCTGGCAGCGGCGTTGGTGCGCCATGCGACTCGGCCGATCGGCGCCCATGCGAGGCGCTAGCCTTAAGGCGAGACATCGCGACTGCCTATGCTTCGACATTGACTACAATAACGGCTGCAATCGCGAGTGGTCGTCGATGTGCAGTTTTCCAGACACCTGTTTTCTCTAAGAAAGGAAATCCCATGGCGGTATTGTTTGTTGAATATCCCAAGTGCTCGACCTGTAAGAAGGCCAAGGCATGGCTGGACGAACATGGGGTAGAGTATATCGATCGCGATATCGTTTTGGACAATCCCACGGCTGATGAGCTTGCGACCTGGATTGCTCGTTCGGGGCTGCCGGTGCGGCGCTTCTTTAATTCGTCGGGCATGAAATATCGAGAGCTGGGCCTGAAGGCGCGTTTGGATGCGGGCATGACGGATCGGGAGTGCTACGAGCTGCTGGCGACCGACGGCATGCTGGTCAAGCGTCCGCTGCTGGTGGGCGACGACTTTGTGATTCCCGGCTTTAGGGAATCGGCTTGGGCCGAGGCGTTGCTGTAGCGGCTGCGGAAAGTGCGACCCGGAATTCGCTTCCAGAATGGGATGCACTTTCCCAAAGTGGCCGGTTGCGGAAAGCACGTCCCATTCTGAGCTTCGATTGTGGGACACGGTTTCCGGTTGAGGGCTCGACGGGAAAGTGGGGACCAGTTTGAGCTTGAAATCTGGGACGCACTTTCCGCCGGCGGGCCTGCCCCAGTCAGTCCGCCAGCCGCGCCCATTCGTGCGGATCGTAGACCTTTACGTGCTTGTTGGGCTTGCCGCTCCAGTACTCTTCGTCCATAAAGGGCAGATATGCCTGAATGCCGGGGCAGATAAAGGGAATCCGCTGCTGTTGCAGTCGCTCGCGCTGGCGCTGCTCCAGGTGCGCCTCGGATATGACGGTCGGCATGCCGGACAGCTCGACGAGGCTTGCCTGGATTCGCTTAAGGTCGGGGAGTCCCGCGTGCCATGACATCCGCATGATTAAAAAGGATGCACGGCGGTATTTTGCCTGCACCACAGTAATGGCGGGGCGTAACGTGGGGTGAATTTTGTCCCGTTCGGGCCAAAGGTCGGCAGTGATCTCGAGGCCCAGGGTCTCCCATAGGTAATCAAGCTCTTCGTCCATGGCGCCTCGATATCTACGCGATCATTGATACTTCGATTGTGTTGCCTGGTGCTATCGTTTTCACGGTAGAATCTGCCAACGGTTGACGGCTACCGCTCACGGCGTTTTGCCCTTCGTGTACAGCGGTTGGCTTCACAGGTCCTTCACGGGTTGGACTAAATTAGGCCAATTTGACTGAATTTCAAAAAAGTCAAAATTGGGGCTTGCGTCACGGCGAGACTTCCCGTATATTTCTTTCTTGCGCAAAGGCACAGCCGAGCGCAGCGATGCAGTCATTGGGATGTCGTCTAATGGCAGGACAGCGGATTCTGGTTCCGTCAATGGGGGTTCGACTCCCTCCATCCCAGCCATTGCATTTGCTACATATGGCCCGTTCGTCTAGCGGTTTAGGACGCCGCCCTCTCAAGGCGG
>CABUJL010000041.1 GCA_902491915.1 uncultured Collinsella sp. | reverse complement strand
GAGATGAAGTACTTTACCAAGTACGAGAGCCATGGTAACTACAACCAGGGCTTTTCGTACGGTGACGGCTATAACGCGTTGGGCTATTCCCAGTTCGACCGCCGCTGGTCGCTCATTCCGTTTATGAAGCAGGTCTACAACTACAGCCCCGAAAAATACAGCATGCTCAAGGATGCGATTGATCGCGGCAGCGAGATTTCCAACACGAGCAATGCCATGTACGAGAACGGTCAGCTCACCGAGTTGGGCCGTATTGCGCAGGAGGCCTTCCAGGGTGCTTACAACACCGATCCTGTTGAGTTCTCAGCGCTTCAAGATGCTTATGCGTACAACTCGTACTATGCGGTGACCGAGGCGTGGCTCAAGAGCGGCCTAGGTATTGATATTTCGGGCCGCGCCGACTGCGTCAAGGGCATGGTGTGGAGCATTACCAACATGTGCGGCACTGGTGGCTGCAGGGACTTTTTCCGCTGGGCGAATCTTTCCAACGATATGTCCGATCGCGAGTTTGTGACGGCGCTTTCCTACAGCGTGGTCAATAACGTGGCGACCAAGTATTCGAGCCAACCCCAGTATCATGAGGGCTGGAAGAACCGCTACCGCAACGAGCTGAAGGACTGCTTGGTTTATATCGCCGAGGACGAGGCCGCTGCCGCTGCGACGCCCGTGCAGCCCGAGCCTACGCCGGCGCCCTCGCCGACGCCTGATTCGAATGACGGCTCGAGTGACGATGCCAACGATGACAGGATGGATGCGCCCTCGACCGATGCTGACGGTAATGGCTCTGCTGGTGGCGCTATCAACGACGGTTCCACCTCGAACGGCTCCGATTCGAACGGCTCTGCTGCGGGCGATTCGTCTTCAAGCTCTGCCGGCAATACGGACAGCGACGCTTCTGGTTCGACCGGCGCTGACACCTCTAACTCATCTACCGGCTCGAGCGATTCGTCCGTTGACACCGGCTCTAACAACGGCTCCGGCTCTGACGCAACCCCTGATTCCGATGCTTCCAAGGACGATTCGAATAAGGCGCCGGACGCTCCCGTTGCTTCACCGGACAAGAAGCCTTCTTTCTCCGAGCAGCTTGGTTCTACGCTGGGTTCTTCGCTGATGGCTGGCGTCAATAACGGCTCGGCCCAGAACAAGGTCAACTCTGATCAGGCTTCCACGGAAAAGACCGAAGCCGCAAAGGGCGACTCCAAGGACAAGGCTTCCGAGAAGACCGAATCCGATAAGGGTTCTAGCTCTGAGGAGAAGGACAAGGATAAGAAGTCTGAATCTGAGGAGAAGGACAAGAGCAAGACCGAGGGCGAAAAGCAGCAGGGCGAGGACGAAAAGAAACAGTCCGAAGACGACGACAAGAGCGGTGCCGACAACCAGAGCCAAGAGCAAAATGGCTCCAAAACAGTGACCACTACTACCACGACGACTACAACTATCAAGTCATCTGGCGGCAATATGCCCAAGACGGGCGATCTGATTGTGATGGCGAGCCTTGCCAGTGCAAGCTTGGCCACGCTGGGTGCCACGTCTATTGTGAGTGGCAAGCATAAGCTCGATCAGCAAAAGAAGGCTGCTGGGCAGAACGACTCCGAGGAGTAGTCCCTTTCGGTTGCCCGACAACTAAAGATTCGCAATGGGGGCCGGTGCAGATGCATCGGGCCCCATTTTGTTGCACAACGATTTGTTATGCCCCCTCAAGGCCTTTGTTCCTACCGTTGCCCGATGCCTTTGCGCGGATGCAGCGTTGTGCTTGAACTGCTCGCTACAATGGGCCTCGTGCTACGTTTTAGGGAGAAGTTACGGTGTCTGAACAGGAGTATTGCAACAGTGCCGCTACTTTTGGCGTACGGCTTGTCAACCATGTCGATGATGCGGTCTTACCGGTCGGTGTGCATGATTTTGCCGATGCCATTGGTCGTTGCATACTGGTCGACAAGACCATGTTTATTGCCGATGTGTTGGACTGTGACGCGTCCGTTGTGGTGTGCTGTCGACCCGAGGGTTTTGGCAAGAGCATGAACTTGTCGATGCTCAGGGCTTTTCTGGAGCGTCCGGCGGTCGGTCGCGCCGGTCGGATCTCGTTTGCCGATGCTCAGATTTGGGATGCGGACAGCGGGCGTTATCGGGATGAGTACGCTTGCTATCCGGTGATATCGCTGGACTTTTCTGGCGCTGCGAGGCGTGGCGCCGCCATTGCTGGCGTAGTGCGCGATGCTCTTTTGGGCGAGTGCGCCCGCCTGCTGGCGCTTTTGGAGGCTCCGGATTTAGCTCGAGACAAGGTGCGTCACATCGAACGTGTTGCGCGTGGCGCGGCGAGCGAGGACGAGGTCGCCTCGGTGCTTGGCGTGCTCATTGAGCTGCTGGAGATGGCCTGCGATGAGCAGGTTGTATTGCTCGTTGATGGGTACGACGCGGCGTGGTTGGGCCGTGCGAGCGCGAGGGTCGCATCCGGCGCCGATCCGGCAGGGCTATTTGATCGCGTGCTTTTCGAGTCCATTGCCACTGCGCGCGATTCGTTGCGGCTGACGTGTTTGATGGGGGAGGGTCCCGGTCCTGCCGAAGCGGCGCTTTCTTCGCGCGGCTGCTCGTATTGTCTGACGACGCCGCTGTCGGCGTGGTGTGACCGATATTTCGGTTTTTCGGATGCCGAGGTCCAGGCTCTTTTGAATCATGCTGGGCGCGAGGAATACCTGGATGATGCGCGTGAATGGCTCGAGGGGTATCGGTTTGGCAGGGCCTATTGCTCGAGTCCAGAGCGTGTGATTGGGTTTTTGGACCGAGGCTGCACGGCGCCTGTGCGTGCCGATCTGTATGGATATGCCGATTGCCTGAGTAGGGTAGTTGTCGGGTGGAATCTCGACCGCCTTTCGGTCTTGTTTGATTTGCTCGAGGCCCATGGGTGCGCTGAGGTCCCGCTTTGTTTGGGCACTGCAGAGCCAGATGTCTCGCCTGACGATGACATGTGGACAGCGCTGTATCTGTCCGGTTTTCTCACGACGGATATGACTGAGGAGCCAGAGCATGGCGATCGCCTCCGTGCTTTGCGATTGCCCAATAACGAGCTTCGTCAGGCCTTGCGTCTAGTGATTATTGAGTGGTTTGAGTGCGCCGCAGAAGACATTCGAGACGTCGATGCGTTTCGCGACGGGCTGTGCCATGGGAACGAGGATACCGTGAGGCGGGCGCTAAGCCGCATCTTGGGAGATGCGGGAATCGGTGCGACCGACCCAGATACACCGCTGCCATATCACCTACTCTTGCAAGGACTCTGCTTTGGATTGCCGGGCTATGCCAATCCTGCTTCGAGGCGAAAGTGTGGCGCGGATCGCTGGGACATCCAGGTTTTTCCTACGGGCGCCGTGTTCGACATAGCCGATACGATCGGTATGCTCGATGAACGTCCGCTGATAACGATCAACATGATGTATGACCCCGGTGTGGATGCGCTGGGCCTGGAATTGCTGGCCGTGCAGGCGCTGCTCGACATAGAGCGCGACGGCATCGACGAAATCCGTGTGCCGCGACCCGGCGTGGGTCGCATGCGCTGGGGATTCGGGTTTGACGGGCAGCGTGTGGCAGCGGTGTGCCAGCGGCTTTAAGCGCCGGGGTGTTTCCGGCTTCCGTTACTCGGTGTCCTTCAGGGGCGGCATGGGCTTCCAGTTGGGATCCTTAACGATCTTGCGGGCGTCCTTCATGCCACGGCGCAGCGCCGGAATACCGGTCTTAAAGCACTTGTCGGCGGCCAGGCGAATGAATTCCTTGCAGAAGGTCGCGGCGTTGCCCAGACGGAACAGCACGGGGTGGTAGTCGCCGTAGATCTGCATGTAGCGTGCCAGATAACCGCGGTTGCGCATGATGTAGTAGCGGTTGGTGTCGCTCGTAGAGTTGAGCTGGCGCTTGCCGGCGATGTCCCAGTTAGAGACGGCGCGGGCGCGCTTGAGCACCACGTCGGCAACAACGGCGGCGGGGAAGTGCTGGCTGGCCACGTAGCCATAGCAGGCATCGTCGCCGTAGATGAAGAATCGCGCATCGGGCAGGCCGATCTTGTCGACCACGCGGCGCGAGAACATGCCGCCCTCAAAGCACAGCTGGTTCATGGCGCGGTAGCCCTCGGGGCCCAAGTCCCACTTGGCGACAGGGTT
Source organism: uncultured Collinsella sp. (assembly GCA_902491915.1). GTDB lineage: Bacteria > Actinomycetota > Coriobacteriia > Coriobacteriales > Coriobacteriaceae > Collinsella. Next base: position 9,694 of record CABUJL010000041.1, on the reverse strand, counting down.
GGGAATGCCGAGCGAAAGGATGAGTTGGTATTGCCAAAAGAAGGCGCCGCCGTCAAAGTCCAGGCGCGAACCCTGGATAACATCGTAGCGGTCGGTCCACTTGGCAAGACGCTCGATGCCTTCGGGGATGACGAGCACGTCGTCGTCCATCACCCAGAACCATTGAGCGCCCAGGTCGTAGGCGCATTTGGTGCCGGCGGAGAAGCCACCTGCACCGCCGCCGTTTTCGAGCTGCGGGGCGTAGATGACGCGGTCGGTGCCGCCCTGCGCGTCGGGCTGCTCGGTGTCGATGCCCCACAGGTTGGCCAGGCGCTCGTTAAATGCGGCGCACATGGCCTCGGTCTCGCGCGAATTCTCGTTATCGACAATCACGATGCGCCAGGGCGTTGCCGTGAGCTCGGTCATGGAGTCGAACAAGTTGGCCAGGAGTTCCTGGCGCTTGTACGTAACGACGACGATGGCGAGCTTGTCGATGGGGGCGGGAAGGGTTGAAGGCATGGGGCAATATATCCTTTCACGCGCGGCGGGCGAGTGCTGCGCGGAAGCTATCGAATACGTCCTTGAGACTGTCCTATTGTAAAGGCTCGGCGCACCTTGACGGCAAGCTTTGAATAAAACGCAGGAACCTGTCACGGCTGTAGCGGCTTTAGCGTCTGACGGCAGCGTGTCTATTGCCGCTTGGGCTTGCGAGCGATAAGGCTTCTAGCTGCGTCGATGGTGAGAAGCGTCAGGGCAAAGACGATGCTAATGACGGTACCCGTGACGATACATATAACTGCCGGGCTGTTTTGGCTGACCAGTATGTTTGCGAGCAACGTATTGAAGACGGGACGCCACAGGCTACTGGTGAGCGACTGCATCACATAGAAACCGAGCGTGGCGGTCGAAAGGGTGACGATGACGCCTGCGGCTCGTGGATTGTCCGAGGCGCTGCGTCGGGTAGCCGCAAAGAGCAGGGAGGTGGCAGCGAGGACAAACGAGATCAACGAGGTCGATTTGTAGGAGAGGGCTGCCATTGCTGTGAGGTTGCCGGTGAAGGAGAGTTCGCCTTCCAGGATGGTGGTGAGCACCAAAACCGCTGCGAGCGACCGCATGCCTAAGGCGCCCGCCCTGTCCGAATCCATGACATCGGTAATGTCGCGGAGCAGCCCGCCGATCAAAAATGCGACTACGTACGTGGTAGCGCTCATGGACTTCTGGAGCCAAGAAAACTCGCCGGCGCTTGTCGCACTCATGGCGGCTAAATACCCGTTAACAACAAATGCGAGGATTCCAACGACGATGACCGCTGCCGTGTAGCTCCTCTTAGAGAGTCGACTCTTGGCCAGGCCAAACAGCGGCGCCATGAAGACCGTGGCGGCATAGACCCAGATAAACTCAAGCCCCAGCGTGTACCAATAGTGCGCGTGCAGGGAGACATCGGGAATGGGTGAGACGACCGTGGACCACGCGAGCGCCATGAGGCAATAAAACGCAGTAGGCAAGATGACCTTGCCAAGGCGCTGCGCCGTCCGTTGCATTTGCGACTTCCACGTTGCTCCACCGTCCCAAGCACGCGCGGCCGAAGCGATGAGAAAATAGCCCGAGATCATAAAGAAGACCTCGTTGGCCCAGCAGCCCAGCAAGTTAATAAAACCGAGCACGCCGGAATAGGGGGACATCGCAAGTGGGGCATATTCTACGGCGCCGACGCAGGCGGCTTGGAAGGTCCACTGAAAGGTGTGGAACACCGCGATGCCGGCGACCGCAACCAAACGCAGTGCTTCGATGGGTATGTTGCGTGCGGCTTTGGGCTGCATGACGTCCTTTCTTATCGGTTTGCCTCTGCGAGCTCCATAGATTATATAAACGCCCGCTGGCGCGCTGGCCCTTTGATACCATGAAACGACAGGTATTTCCTAAGGAGCACATTTGTCTACTAACGCCTCTGGCAGCCCTGTTCTGTCGCTGCTTATTCCCATTTACAATGTTCAGCGCTACCTGCGCGAGTGCCTCGATTCCGCCCTGGCGCAGACGCTCAAGGATATTGAGATCATCTGCATTAACGATGGGTCGACCGACAACTCGCCGGCGATTATCCGCGAGTATATGGAGCGCGATGGGCGCGTCAAGATGATCGACAAGGCCAACAGCGGCTACGGCGACTCGATGAACCACGGTCTGGAGATGGCGCGTGGCAAGTACGTTGGCATCTTGGAGTCCGATGACTTTATGGCGCCCGACGCACTCGAAAAGCTTGTCTCGGCCGCCGATAGCAATAATGCCGACTTTGCGAAGGCGAATTTTGATTTCTACTGGTCTAAGCCCGAGGAGCGCCGTTCGCTGCACGAGATGTTTAAGGCCAAGGACTGCGGCAAGCCGGTGCACCCGAGCGACACGACGCAGTTCTTTAAGCAAAAGCCGTCGATTTGGTCGGCAGTGTACCGTCGCGATTTTCTTGAGCGCAACGGCATTACGTTCCTGCCGACTCCGGGGGCATCCTTTCAGGACACGTCATTCGCCTTTAAGGTGATCGCGTGCGCCGATAAGGCTGTTTACCTGCATGATGCCGTGTTGTCGTATCGTCAGGACAACGAGAATTCCTCGGTCAATTCTTCGGCTAAGGTCTTTTGCGTCAATACCGAGTATGCCGAGATTGAGCGTTGGATTCGAGAGGATTATGCCCGCGACCACGCAAGCGTCGATGTCGCGCGCATGCTCAAGTTCAATCAGCTCATTAAGTACGATTCGTACATGTGGAACTACGTGCGCCTGGCGCCTAAGTTCTATAAGGAGTTCCTGGTGCAGATGGCCAAGGAATTTCAGGCGGCCTTGGACGCCGGGGACTTTTCGCTTGACGACCTCAAGCCGTGGAAGCGCGCAAATCTCGCTGCCATCCTCAAAGATCCTGAGGGCTGGGTTGACGAGCACCCGAGTTTTGCGACGGATGGTGCCTTGGGGCGTGCTAAGTATTACGCCTCGGTTGGAGGCCCAGGCGTGGTTGCTGCCTTCCTCATCGAATCGCTGAGGGGGTAGGTCGGCATGGGAGAGGCCTCGTGTCCTAAAGCTACCATTGTCGTCCCCGTTTACAACTCTGCGCACTCCATTCAGCGATGTCTCGATTCGCTGTTGGCCCAGTCCGAGCGCTCGATTCAGGTTGTCTGCGTCAACGACGGTTCGACTGATGATTCGTTGAACGTGTTGCGCCAGATCGCGCAGGCCGACGATCACGTACTGGTGATTGACCAGGAAAACGCGGGCGTCTCGTGTGCTCGAAATGCCGGTATCGATGCCGCCGTGGGCGAGACCGTCTTTTTTGTGGACGCCGACGATTACATCGATGCCCAGACGGTCGAGCGCGTGCTGCATGCCATGGAGTCTGCAGATGCCGAGGCTGCCGTTTTTGGCGGTGTCTGTGAACCCGTCGATGCTGCCCCCAAACGCGTCCAGCAACTCATGAGCCCCAAAGCCGGTACCTTCGGCGCCCGTGATCCCCAACTGCTGTTCCATTCGAATGCGCAGCCCTATGCCTGCCGTGCGGCTTTTTCGCGCGAGCTGCTCAATCGCGAAGGCATTCGCTTCGCCCCCGGTTTGGCTTTGGGCGAGGACGTTGTCTTCCAATTTGCGGCTTATGCGCTTGCCCGCAAGACCGTCGTCATGCCGGACAAGTTCTACCACTACGTGATGGAGAGTGAATCGGCGACGCACGAGTTCAACAGTGCCGATGCTCGCGCCAAAAAGCTTGACGCCCACATGAGGATGCTCGAGGAGGTCTTGGAGGACTGGGCGGCCTACGGTCTTTTGGACCTGTGCCCCGGCGAGCTGATAACTTGGTTTTTGGACCTAATTGTGTTCGACCTGGCGCGCTTGGATGCCGATGACTTCCATCGCGTTGCGGCTCGCGTCAACATGGACCTTACGACGTTTTTGGGAACGGAGTGGGCGGATATGCCTGCTAAGGGCGCCGTTTGCCGTGTTGCCCGCAAGCTCGTTGCGGCGACCTCGGGCGTTTCGATGGCAGACGCCACGCTGTTCTATCTTTCGACTCGCGGTCTCAAAGCCTGCCTGGAGCGCTTTCTCTAATTCCAAGCGCTGCCGCCCGCCGCAACTCGGCTGCTAAAATAACCCTGTTATACGCTATTCAACAGGAGGTCTTGCAGAACTCTGATACCCCTAAAGTTTCGCTGCTTGTCCCCATTTGCAATGTCGAACGCTACCTGCGCGAGTGCCTCGATTCCGCTGTGGCGCAGACGCTCAAAGACATCGAGATTATCTGTATCAACGACGGTTCTACCGATAGCTCGCCGGATATCATTCGCGAGTACATGGAGCGCGACCTCCGTGTCAAGATGATCGACAAAGCCAACAGCGGCTACGGCGACTCGATGAACCGCGGCCTGGAGATGGCGCGCGGTGAGTACGTGGGCATCCTTGAGTCCGACGACTTTATGTTTGAGGATTCGCTCCAAAAGCTGGTCGCCAAGGCCGATGCTGAGCATGCCGATGTAGTAAAGGGCGACTTTTACCTGTATTGGTCCACGCCCGGCGAGCGCCGTGAGCTGTTTGGGATCATCGACGAGCGTATGACGGGCGCCGCGTATCGCCCCGTCGATCGCCCGGGCATCTTCTACCGCAAACCTTCCATTTGGTCGGCTATCTATCGGCGCGCGTTCCTCAACGACAATCAGATTCGGTTCCTTCCCACGCCGGGCGCCTCGTATCAGGACGCAGGCTTTAACTTTAAGGTCTGGGCTTGCGCCGAGCGTGCCGCGTTTATTGCGGACCCCATTTTGTGCTATCGCCAGGATAACGAGAAGAGCTCCGTTAATTCGCCCAACAAGGTGTTTTGCGTGTGCGACGAATATGCCGAGATGCAGCGATTTTTGACCGAGCGTCCCGAGCTCAAGGCTCAGCTCCAGGGCATTTTAATGCGCATGAAGGTCGATACGTACCGTTGGAATGATGAACGTCTGGTCGATGAACTGCGTGAGCAGTTTTGGAAGAAGGCATCTCCCGAGCTCAAGGCCGATTTGGATGCCGGTCGCTTTGACCTGTCGCTGTTCGATCCGCGTGGCGAGACCGACTTGCGCCTGATGGTCAAGTCGCCCCGCGCCTATATCGATTCGCGCTTTGACTTTAAGAAGCCGGGCAAGCTCAATACGTTTAAGCATTACTTTAAGATTGGCGGCCTGCCGCTGGTCTGGCGTGTGCTGACGTATCAGCGCACCTACGGCGACAACCCGCACCCCGATGACGTTCCGGCCGCACAGTAGGAGCGAGTGACTATGGCTACCCCCAAGATTTCCGTTGTCGTTCCCATCTATAAAGTGGAGGAGTGCCTGGCCTGGTGCCTGGACTCCCTGCTTGCGCAGGACATGCCCGATTGGGAAGGCGTGCTGGTCAACGATGGCTCGCCGGACGGCTCGCGCGATATTGCGGCTGCCTATTGCGAAAAGGACGCGCGCTTTACGCTGGTCGATAAGGAGAACGGCGGCCTGTCGAGTGCGCGTAATACAGGCATCGCCGCGTCCACGGCGCCTATCGTTGCGTTTTTGGATTCCGACGACCGATTTACGCCCGATGCATGCCGCGTGATCGTCGATGCCTTTGAGCGCGAGGACTGCGACGTTTTGACCTTTGGCGCGAATCCGTATCCGCTCGAGGCGGGGTATCCGTGGCTTAACTATGTGCTGAGCCCGCGCGATGTGTCGTTTGAAGGCTATAGCTCCGACCTACTGTTTAAGGAAGCATCTCGCCCGTTTGCATGGCGCACCGCCTGCAAGCGTGAGTTTTTGCTGGGCAACGGGATCGTGTTCGACGAAACCGTTAAGTATGGCGAGGACCAGGTCTTCGATTTTGCCGTGTACGGTCGTTCGCACAAGACCGCGTTTATCTCGAACAAGCTGTATGATTACCGCGTGGCGCGCAAGGGTTCGCTCATGGACACCATGCGCTACGACGACGAGACGCGTCTGCTGGAGCACGTGAAGATTTACTCTGCGGTGCTGGCTGACTGGCAGCGCGACGGTCTCGATGCTCAGCATGCCGATGACCTGGCGTACTTCCTCTGCGATCTGGTGCTGTACGATGCGCTCAGGTTGCTGGGTTCGGACTGCGGCAAGGTGTTTGCTGCCGTTGCCACGGCGCTTGCCGGTTCTGCCGTGGGCGGCGATGCTGCGCTCGCACAATGCGCTCCTTCTGTTGCCGCTATGGTGCGTGCGGCGCTTACCAGCAAGGCCCCCAATGCCCGTGCATGTAAAAAGCTCATGTTCGATTACGACGTCTTGAGGTTTGGGCGCCTGGGTGCCTGCAAACGCATGGCAGCGAACGCCCTGGGAAAGCGAGAAGTGTAGATGAGTATCAAGCGTTTGGCGCTTTGCCGCAGTCAGGGCCGTCTGTATGTGCTGCTTCGTTTTGCCGGTCAGGATGTCACCGCGCTTATTGAGCGGGAGGGTTCTCAAGCGTTTGCCCATGCGACGACGAGCGGCTCTTGTGTGCCATCGCTGGCACTCCCGGTCGATCATGGCCGCGTGCTGGCAATCTGTCCTTCGGTTGCCGACTACGAGCGCGAGCTTGCCGTCTTGGTGCTTCCGTTTTTGGATGGCTCGTCGATTGACATTGACTTTGCATCCAGTGGCCAAAAGCTTGGATCCATTCGTCTCGATAGCCGTATGGCTAAGCTGGAATCCAAGATCAACTACAAGGCAAAGCCTGTGCTGTGTGCGCTTATCCGCGATGCGCAGCGCGGCGAGCGCTGCGGCCGCTACGAGATCGATGCCGTCCGTTATCTTCCGGCCGATTCGGGCGCTGTGTGGCGCTACGAGGTCACATGGGCGGGAGACTCCCAGTGCACGCCCCAGCTTGAGATACTCGATACGCATATGAATGTCATCGATGCCACGGTTCATATGTCCGAGTCGCAGGTCGACGTGTCTCAGCAGAACGGATGCCGCGTCAATAAAACGTATCTGAGCGTGGAGATGCCCGAGGACATTCGAGACTTTGTTGCGATTGCAACTGATCCCGCGGGCCAGATTCAGAGCGGTTTTTGCGCCATGGATGGCCGCCTGTACAACGGTATGGTCGACGACAGCTGGAACCGCATGAAGGATGCGCGCGCGGATGATGCTGCCTATCGCCGTTGGTTTGAGCAACATCGCGCAAAGCCGGGCGACTTGGCGTGTCAGCGCGTCGCCGCGGCGGCATTCGCCTACAGGCCGCTCGTGAGCATTGTGGTGCCGTGTTATAAGACCGATCTGGTCTACCTGCGCGAGTTGCTGGATTCGGTGCTTGCCCAGAGCTATGACAACTGGGAATTGCTGCTGATGGACGCCTCGCCCGAATGGGATGCAGTGGCCAATCTTGTGGCAGCCGCTCGCGACGAGCGCGTCCGTCGCATCGAGCTGCCCGGTAACGGCGGCATCGTGGTCAACACCAACGCAGGTATTCAGCAAGCGACTGGAGACTACATCGCATTCTTGGACCACGACGACATCCTGGAACCGGATGCGTTGTTTCACTATGTTGCCGTGCTGAACAAGGCTGCCGAGGACGGTCGCCCGCAGGTCCTGTTCTGCGACGAGGACATGTTCCAGAAAACGGGGGAGTGGGGCCAGCCGGTCTTTAAGACCAGGCTCAACGTCGACCTGCTCTATAGCCATAACTGCGTTACTCATTTTCTAATGGTGGAGAAGGCGCTCATCGATCGCATTGGCGTGTCGCCAGAAGACGTTGCGGGTGCCCAGGATTACGGCCTGACGCTCCGCTGCCTCGCGGCGGGCGCGCGCTTTGAGCACGTTGCGCACGTGCTGTATCACTGGCGCGTGCTCCCTGGCTCTACCGCCGACTGTTCTGCCGATAGCAAGCCATATGCTATCGAGGCCGGACGCCTGGCTCTGCAGCGTCACTTTGACTCGCTGGGCATTCGCGGAACGGTCGAGGAGTCCGAGACGCCGTTTGTCTACCGCATGCGCTATGCGCTGCCGGAGTCTGCGCCGCTGGTGAGCATTGTGATTCCCACCAAGGACCACGTCGAGACGCTCGATGCCTGCGTGATGTCGATCGCCCAGAAGGCCACGTACGCCAACTACGAGATCGTCTTGGTGGAAAACAACAGCGAAGACCAGGAGACCTTTGCGTATTACGAAACCCTGCCGGAGCGCGTAGCCGCTGCGTCTGGTGGCAAGGGTGCAGCACGCGTTGAGTGGTGGCCGGGCGAGTTTAATTACTCCCAGATCATTAACTTTGGCGTTGAGCATGCCAAGGGCGATTACCTGCTGCTTCTCAATAATGACACTGAAGTCATCTCATCCGACTTTATCGAGGAGATGATGGGCTATCTTCAGCGTCCCGACGCGGGCGTTGTGGGCGCCAAGCTCTATTTTGCCGATCATCTGGTGCAGCATGCCGGCATTTTGGTTGGCGTGCGCGGCGCGCTTGCCCATGCCAACCAGGATTTCTCGGCAAAACGTGAGGGCTACCTTGCCCGTGCTGTGCGTCCGGGCAACTTTAGCGCCGTAACGGGCGCCTGCCAGATGGTCCGTCGCGACGTGTTTGAGCAAGTCGGAGGCTACAACGAGGAATTCGCCGTCGGCTTTAACGATGCAGATTTTTGTTTGCGCGTGTGGGAGGCGGGCTATCGCACCATCTTTACGCCCTATGCCGAGCTGTATCACTACGAGTTCACCTCGCGCGGCAGGGAAGAGGCCAACGAGGAAAAGATGCGCCGCTGGAAACGCGAGCAAGCGCTGTTCATGCAGCGCTGGCCGGAGTTCTTCCTTAACGGTGATCCGTGGTTGGGGCCGAACTTATCCGCTGAGAGCGAGTATTTCTCGTATTAAGGCAATGGTTTTAGGAAGTCCTTAACCTTCTTTCGCTATGAGCTTGGAAGAAAGCAACGTTGTACTACTAAATTAGACAAATTACGAAAGCTCGATACTTCCGCGATAAGTTTATATAGGCTTATATAACTCGATATTATCCGATACAGTCTACGATAAAAAAATAAGCAATGATTGACTGTTAATCGATTCTCCAGAAAGGTAAACAAGTGAGCGTCACAGCATTCCATAATCCGTTTCGTCCCACTGCCGGTGCTGAGCCTCCGCGCATAATTGGTCGTGATGATATTGCCCTTGAGTTTACCGAGAGTTTGAATGCGGGAATTGGTGCACCTGCGAGGCTCATGCGCATTGCTGGACCGAGGGGCTCCGGAAAAAACTGTTTTGCTCTGCGATCTTAGGGATCGTGCTCGAGAGCTTGGATGGAAGACCGCTATTGTCTCTGCTGGCCCTAACCTATTGCTGGACTTGAGGGATCAGGTTGCTGATCCTTCCCTTGCGACCAATGCTTCGGTCGGCGTAAACGCCGGCTTTGTTTCCGCGAAAGTCGACGTTGTGCCCAAAGAGTCGAGCCTTAGAAAGTTGCTGAGTTCGGCAGCGAAATCATCCAAGGGTCTTTTTATTGCCATCGATGAAGTTCAGGACGCCCCGATTGACGATATGCGTGCCATTGCGTCTACGGTTCAGCTTTTGATAGGGGAAAGAGTAGATATCGCACTTGCCTTTGCCGGTTTACCCGCCGGTGTTATGGATCTTATTAACGGCAAGGCGCTTACGTTCTTGCATCGTGCCCTCCCCGAAGATCTGGCGCCTATCAACCAGGTGGAGGTAGCGCTCTCTATGGGCGATAGCTTTGTCGCGACTGGCTTGACCAT
>CABUJL010000040.1 GCA_902491915.1 uncultured Collinsella sp. | reverse complement strand
CATCACAAAGGTGCCTGTCCCCATCGTGGTGGTTTGGGCGGCCGGTATAGAAAAAGTCCCCGCCGGGCGTGTGCTCGACGGGGACTTTGCCGTTTGATGGCTAGCGCTGTAGGTGATTACTCGCCCAGCAGGCTCTTGGTGATGGAGGCAGCGGCCTTCTTGCCGGCGCCCATCGCCAGAATGACCGTAGCGGCACCGGTGACGATGTCGCCGCCGGCCCAGATGCGGGGATCGGTGGTCTGGCCGGTCTCCTCGTCGGCGACGATGTAGCCCCACTTGTTGAGCTCCATCTTGCCGCCGATCTTCTTTGCGAAGGGGTTGGCGTTGGTGCCGATAGCCGAGATTGCGACGTCGCAGGGAATCTCCTCGATGGCGCCCTCGATGGGCACCGGGCGACGACGGCCGGACTCGTCAGGCTCGCCGAGCTCCATCTTCTGGACCTTGACGGCGCACACGGAGCCGTCCTCGCCAGCGACAAACTCGAGCGGGGAGACGAGCGGCAGAACCTCGACGCCCTCGGCCTTAGCATGGTGCAGCTCGGCGCGACGGCAGGGCATCTCGTCCTCGGTACGACGGTAGGCGATGATAGCGTGCTCGGCGCCCAGACGCTTGGCGGTACGGACGGCATCCATAGCCACGTTGCCGCCACCAAAGACGACGACGTTCTTGCCGTGCTTGGTGGGGGTGTCGTACTCGGGGAACTTGTTGGCCTTCATCAGGTTCACGCGGGTGAGGTACTCGTTCGCGAAGAAGACGTTGGGCAGGTTCTCGCCGGGGACATTGAGGAACTTGGGCAGGCCAGCGCCGGTCGCCACGTAGATGGCGTCGAAGCCCTGCTCGAACAGCTCCTCGGCCGTGGCCATGTTGCCCACGACGGAGTTGTACTCAAACTTGACGCCCATGTCCTCCAGGCCGTCAATCTCGCGCTTGACGACCGCCTTGGGCAGACGGAACTCGGGGATGCCGTAGACCAGCACGCCGCCGCCGGTGAAGAAAGCCTCAAAGACGGTGACGTCAAAGCCATTGCGGGCGAGCTCGCCGGCGCAGGTGATGCCGGACGGGCCAGAGCCCACGACGGCGACCTTCTTGCCGTTCTTGGGAGCCATCTTGGGCGTGGAGGCGAGCTCGGGGCGGTCACCCAGGAAGCGCTCGAGCTGGCCGATGGCCACGGGCTCGGACTTCTTACCACGGATGCACTTGCCCTCGCACTGGTTCTCCTGCGGGCAGACGCGGCCGCAGATGGCGGGAAGCATGGAGTCCTCGCGGATGGTATCGAGGGCGCCGCCGAAGTCCTTCTCGCGGATCTGCTCGATAAAGCGGGGGATGTTGATGTTGACGGGGCAGCCCTCAACACAGAACGGCTTCTTGCAGTTGAGGCAGCGCTCGGCCTCGGCCAGCGCCATCTCCTCGGTGAAGCCCTTGTCGACGGGGCGGAAGTCGCAGGCGCGCTCGGCAGCCGGCTCCTCGTTATCGGGGGTGCGGGGCGACTTCATATCGGCAACGAAACGACCGTTAACTAGTGGCATGCGCAGCTCTTTTCCTCATAGGCCTTGAGGGACTCGCCCTCTTCGGAACGGTAAGCGGCCTGGCGGGCACGAAGGTCATCCCAGTCGACCAGGGTGGCATCGAAGTCGGGGCCGTCGACGCAAGCGAACTTGGTCACGCCGCCCACCTCGACGCGGCAGCAGCCGCACATGCCGGTGCCGTCAACCATGATGGGGTTGAGAGACGCGGTGATGGGGGTGTCGTACTTCTGGGCGGTGAGGGTCGAGAACTTCATCATCGGAACGGGGCCGACGCAGAAGACCTGGCTCACGGCCTTGTCCTGCAGCAGGCGCTCCAGCGGAGCGGTGACAACGCCCTGCTCGCCGTAGGAACCGTCGTCAGTGGTGATGTGGATGTGGTCCTCGTCGAGGAGCTCGCGGAACTGGTCCTCCATGAGCAGGAGGTCCTTGGTGCGGGCGCCCATGATGGCGTGCACCTCGTGGCCGGTCTCGACCAGGTGCTTGGCGACCGGGAAGGCAATTGCCAGGCCGACGCCGCCGCCAATGACGGCGCAGGGGCCCTCAGCCATCTCGGTGGGAACACCCAGCGGGCCCACGACGTCGCGCAGCGACTCGCCGGCCTCGTAGGTGGAAAGCATCTCGGTGGTCTTGCCGATCACCATGAAGATGAACTCGACCCAGCCCTCGCCACCGTTCCAGCCGGCCAGGGTAAACGGGACGCGCTCGCCCGTCTCGTTGGCGCGAACCATGAGGAACTGTCCAGCGTGCGCATGCTTGGCGATTGCAGGCGCCTCAATGCGGAACTTGAACACCTTCTCCGAGAACTGCGTCTTCTCCAGGATCTTATACATAGAACCCCTCTCTTGTTAGGGCCGCCGAACCGTGCCTCCACGGAAATGGACGGTAGCCCGAATAAAACCGTACGCGCACAGGCGTTGTGCAGACATACGGTGCAAATTATACCCTCATGGACATGTCGCTTACGTGTGTCTTCGGCGGTTGGGGGCAGGGTTTATCCACTTCGGCCTACCAAATAGGGGCAGGTTTATTTTGGTCAGTTTTAGAGGGTAAAACGGCAAGGGGGCCGGCCTCGGGTTGTGATGAGGCCGGCCCCCTTGGGGTGTTATGTGTGTATGGCGGCGAGCGGTTGATTGCGATGCTGCGGTTGGGGCGTTTCCGCAGGTAAAACCTGCCAAAATAAACCTGTCCCTAAATGGTAGGTTTTAGTGCTTGCCGTTGGCGGAGGCGGCGCCGTTTACGTGATCGCGGGCATAGATCACGCCATGCACGATCGCCAGGCCGGCGGCGTCGGCCGCGCGGGCGCAGGTGTCCTGGAAATCCTCGGCCTCGCGGGCGCGCAGCTGCTTAAGCACGTAGTCGGCGACGGCCATCTTGCCGGGAGGGTTGCCGATGCCGGTGCGGATGCGGCTGAAGTCGCGGCTGCCCATCTTGTCGATGATGGAACGCAGGCCGTTGTGACCGGCGTGGCCGCCGCCCACCTTAACGCGCACGTCGCCGGCGGGAATATCGAGCTCATCGTGGATTACGAGCAGCTCCTCGGCCTTGATCTTGTACTCGCGGCAGAGCTTGGAGATGGGACCGCCCGAGGTATTCATGTACGACTGCGGCTTGACCAGCACAATCTGGCGCTTGCCGCCCTCTTCCTCGGGATCGTTGATGTTGATGAGCGCGACCTCGGCACCGGCCTGGTTTTTCCAGTACGTGACGCCGGCCTGACGGGCCAGCTCGTCGATTGCCTTAAAGCCGGCGTTGTGGCGGGTCTCGGCATACTCATCGCCCGGGTTGCCAAGTCCGGCAACCATGCGAATCTTAAGCGGCTGTGCAGCTGCCATGTTCATCCTTTCGTTGATTTGTCGCCTGCTATGGTGAGCGACCCCGTTGCTGCTGTCAAATGGCGGGTGATTGAGGCTGTATGAGGGCGTTTGGGCAGTCGTCAGAAGCCGGGGTGGACAGTTAGTTCAGATTTGTATAAACCAAGAGGTCTTTGACTGTCAAAATTGGGACCGCGGAACTGCCACGGCGCTTTGGGGAGCACATTTTGCGCTATTTCAGATCTTTCGAGTCTTCAAATGAGGTGACTGGCGCCGGGATGGCGGCAAACTACCTCGATATTAGCCGTCTTTTTATACAAATCTGAACTAACTGTCCAGCCATGCTAGGTAACACTGGGTAAAAGTCTTTTAGACCGGCGCGAGGCCGATTCCGGCCCGCAGGGCGTTGAGCCAGGCAGCCTGACGCTTGCGATAACCCTTGATGCGGTAGCGGAATCGAACCCCCGCAAGTCGATGCATCGTCTGGGCGAAGGCTTCGAGTGCAACAAGGTCCTTCATTTGGTCACGATTGATAACCAGGACGTGGATACCCATGGCTTTAAGGCCATTGTTGCGACTGCCATCGTGGATGCGGGCGTTTTGAAGCTCATGTCCAATTCCGTTGTATTCGTTGTCGATTCCGGCGGCCGGGCAATATAAGTCGCAGATGGCGTAGGGGATGCCCGAGGACATGTTGACCGCAAGGGTGTCGAAATCGACACGATAGTTGAGCAGCAGGCCTCCCATGGGCAAACTGCAACACCCGAATCCGCCAAAGCGCATGGGCGCGCCCAGGACGGCGAACATCAATGATTCCGCTGGGGATGCGGATCCGGCCCGGGCGAGTTTGACAGCCGTACGAAACGAGGCGTAGGAACTACTTTTGGCAAACCGTGCGACTGCCTCGAGTTCTTCGATGGTTGTAGCGGGTTCGCATCTATAGTGTGCCTGTTCGTAGCGTGTTTCGGCTGGCTTTTCGGGTGTCGGTTGGTCGCCCTGGCAATCGAGGTCGTCCATCGCTTCGAAGCTGTTGGCCTTGGGCCACGTGTCGTCGTAGGCGATGGGGTAAGTTGCCTCGGGCGGAAGTGAGTAGGTTCCGAGCAGCTCCATAAGGAGCATCAAGGTTTTGGCGACTGATTCATTTTTGGAACAAAGCATGGCTGTCATGGCAGGAGACGTTGCGTAGATGTCGGCCTCGACGTGCATAATTGCACCTTCAGGAAGAGGAGTGGAGAGAATATGCTGAAGAAGTCGCTTGTCGGGGCGCCTGTTGTCTTCGTTTGAAACGAGAAGATCGAGCAGTTCGGAATCATCTTCATTCCAGGCGTCGAGTATCGAAAGTGCGCCAAAGTCTATCGCGTCATTGTTGGGAATGCAGCCAGCCAAGGCCTGTGCTTGCTGTTCGCTATCAACGGAGTCCCAGGGTAGGGCAGAGTACGCCCGTCGTGCGCGACGAATTGCGCGGAGGGCGGAGAGATGTGAAATCACGGTCGTCATAGCTATAACGTACTAAGTTGGCGGCAGAATGCGACCGCCATACCGTTCTTTTCGCTCAGCGGGGCGCTGCGCGCCATGAACGGCTGGGTGTTATGAAATCGGTGGAATCGGTTGAGGGGATTGCAGGAAATTGAGCTCTGCCGCGAAGGTTGACGATAGCTACTGGACAGTTAGTTCAGATACGTATAAGACGGCGGGCGTTCGAGGCGTTTCTAAGGGCTTTCTAGGGCGATTTGAGGGTAAATATGCGGCGGTCGTACTCGAAAGCGATGAGCTTTGGGCAGTATGGCGTTCGCCGGGGAGCTCAGAACGGCCTTTGGAGCTTTAAAAAAATACGTATCTGAACTAATTGTCCAGGGAAGGTTGTCGAGGGGTAGAAAAAGGGTCGGAAGCGAGCTTCCGACCCTTTAAAAACACCAAAGATGATGAGATGCACGCTGGATTACAGCGCGAAGTCGCCGCCGACGAGCGTGGAGACGGGCTCCTCGTGGTAAACGGCGGAGATGGCCTGAGCGAACTCCTCGGCGACCGAGATGGTCTTGATCTTGCCGCCGACCTCGACGGGAATGGCGTCGGTGACGAGGCACTCGACGATCGGGGCGTCGTTCAGACGCTCGATGGCCGGACCGGAGAAGATGCCGTGGGTGGCGCAGACGTAGATGTCGCCAGCGCCCATAGCCTTGAGCTCCTTGACGTTGGCGCACAGGGTGCCAGCGGTGTCGATCATGTCGTCGTTGATGATGCAGGTCTTGCCCTTGATGTCACCGATGATGCCCATGACCTCGGCGGCGTTGTGGCGCGGACGGCCCTTGTGGGCGATGGCCAGGTCGCAGCCGAGCATGTCGGACAGCTTCTTGGCGGCCTTGGCGCGGCCCACGTCGGGGGAGACGACAACCAGGTTGTCGGTGTCGAAGTGCATGTCGTTGTAGTACTGGCCAAACAGCGGCAGCGCGGACAGGTGGTTAACCGGGATATCGAAGAAGCCCTGGATCTGGCCCTGGTGCAGGTCGAGGGTGATGATGCGGTTGACGCCGGCGCGCTCGAGCAGGTTGGCGACGAGGCGGGCGGTGATGGGCTCTCGCGGGCCGGCCTTGCGGTCCTGGCGGGCATAGCCGTAGTGGGTGATAACGGCAGTGATGGAGCGGGCGGATGCGCGCTTGGCAGCGTCGGTGGCGATGAGCAGCTCCATGAGCATGTCGTTGACGTTGCCGCCGGCCACGGACTGAATCAGGAAGACGTCGGCGCCGCGGACGGTCTCGTCGTAGCGGGCGTAAATCTCACCGTTGGCGAACTGCTTTAGCGTAAGGCCCGAAAGTTCGACCCCAAGGTACTCAGCAATCTTCTGAGCGAGGGGACGGTTGGAGGAACCGGAATACACGCGGATGGACTTGCGCATATTCTCCGACTTCTCGGGATCATTAATCGGCATTACCCTTCTCCTTTATATCGAATGCCATATAGATGCCTTTTTGCATTGTAACCGCGCGACGGGGTTTATCGAGTCCTGATAACGTCTTTACCGTCAACGGACACGAACCGACCACTCATCCGGTTGCGCAGGTCACGATAGAAAAAGGAGCCGCCCCCCACGGGAACAGCTCCTTAGATGCTTGGTAAAACGTTATACCTCGTCGTCCTCGTGCAGACGGCGGCGGTAATCGGCGGCCCAGCCCTCAATGTTTACCTGACGGGCACGACCCAGGCCAAGTGCGTCGGCCGGGACCGGCTCGGTGATGACGGAGCCGGCGGCCACGAGCGCGCCGTCGCCGATCTGGGCGGGCGCGACCATCATGGTGTCGGAGCCGATGAAGGCATCCTTGCCGATGACGGTCTTGTGCTTGTGTACGCCATCGTAGTTGCAGGTGATGGAGCCCGCGCCCACGTTGACGCCAGAGCCCATGGTGGTATCGCCGATGTAGGACAGGTGCGGCACCTTGGAGCCCTCGCCGATCGTGGACTTCTTGATCTCCACGTGCGTGCCGGCCTTGGAACCGTCGAGCATGTGGGTGCCCGGGCGCAGGTAGGCGCGCGGGCCGCAGTCGACGCCGTTCTCGATGACGGCCTCTACGGCGATGGTTTCATCGATGGTGCAGCCGCTGCCGACGGTGGTGTCGGTGAGGCGGCTGTTGGGGCCGAGCTGGCACTCCTCGCCCACGGTGACGTGGCCGATCAGGTGCGTCTGCGGCCACACGACGGTGTCGCGGCCGATGGTGGCGTCGGGGCCGATCCAGGCCTGCGTGGGGTCGATGAAGGTGACGCCCTCGGCCATCCAGTGCTCGTTGATGCGGTCGCGCGCGATGGCGGTGAGCTGTGCGAGCTGGATGCGGCTGTTGACGCCCAGGCCGTCGCGGTAGTCGTCGCAGTGGAAGATGGAGACCGCCTGGCCGTGGCCTTTGAGGATCTCGAGCATGTCGGGCAGGTAGTACTCGGATTGCGCGTTGTCGTTGCCGATCTCGTTAATGTGGGCGGCAAGCTGCGCGCCGTCGAAGGCGTAGCAGCCGGCGTTGCACTCCAGCAGCGTGGCGGCCTGCTCGGGCGTGCAGTCCTTCTGCTCGATGATGCGCTCGATCTGGCCGTCGGCGCCCAGCTTGATGCGGCCGTAGCCGAAAGGATCGGGCGGGGTCATGGTCATGACGGTGCAGGCGAGCTCGCCGGTAGCGACGGTCTGCGCGAACTTGGCGACGGTGTCGGCGGTGATGAGCGGCAAGTCGCCGTTGAGCACGACGACGGGGCCTTGCGTGATGCCGCAGGCCTCGAGCGCGACCTTCACGGCGTGGCCGGTGCCCAGGCGCTCGGTCTGCTCGACGCACTCGACCTTGGTGGCGCTGTTGGCGTAGGCGCCGTCGATGAGGGCGCGCATCTCGTCGGCGTGGCTGCCGATGACGACCACGACGCGGCTGCAGCCGGCCTTGATGGTGGCGTCGACGATCCACTGAACCATGGGCTTGCCCAGGATCTTGTGCGAAACCTTGCAGTGGTTCGACTTCATGCGGGTGCCCTCGCCGGCGGCGAGGATAATTGCGGTTGCGTCCATGTGATCTCCTGTTACGTTATAGAGACGTGTGTTTGGAAACGATACACGGCGCAATATGATACCGCAGGCATATGTTGAGCGCGTAGCGATTGGTTTGCGGCGGTTGAGGCTTGCGCCGCCGGTGTGGTGTTTGCACTGCTTGCGTGCGGCATTGGCGGTGCTGCGGAGCTGTCGTTTGAGCGAGGGGACGGGGGTGCCCGTGGACAACATACGAGAGGAGTTTGGCGGCGAGCCCGTTGCGGCATTCTCGATGTCGCATCCGGCTGTGCCGGCACTCTATATAGTGCTGACGCTGGGGCTCACCATGTTCTCGATGCAGCCGGTGCTGATTGCGCTGTCGCTTGCGGGCGGGCTGGCGTATGGATTTGCGACGCGCGGTGCTGCGCGCACGTTGGGCGCACTCCGCTGGCAGTTGCCGGTGATTTTGATTATCGCGCTGGTCAATCCGCTGTTTAACGCCTCGGGCTCGACGGAGCTGTTCCGTATTGGCATGCGCGCGGTGTATCTGGAAAGCATGGTATACGGCCTGTGCATGGGCGGGCTGTTTGTGGCGAGCGTGCTGTGGTTTGAGGCCGCGGCGTCGATGCTCGAATACGACAAGGTACTCGCACTGTTAGGCAACGCCGCGCCGGTGATTGCGCTCATGATCTCGATGTGCATGAGGCTTATCCCGCAGTTTTTGCGCCGCGGCCGCACGGTGCTGGCGGTGCAAGATGCGATTGACGTGCCGGGGCGCGCGCCGGCCGACCCCGTGCGCTCGCGCCTGCGGGCATCGAGTGTGTTGATGGGCTGGGGCATGGAAGATTCGCTGGAGCGCGCGGACGCGATGCGCTCGCGCGGGTGGGGTGCCGCGACGCGTCGTACGACGTATGCGCGGTACCGGCTGGGGCGCGGCGATGTTGCCGCGCTGGTGGGGCTTGCGCTGTTTGGCGCCGCTGTGGTGGCGGTGGCGTGGACCGCGACGACGCAGTATTCGTTTTATCCGCAGCTCTCGGTGCCGGCGCCGTGGCCAGGCTATGTCGTGTACGCCGCCTGGATGGTGTTGCCTTGCGCGTTGCACGCGATTGATGAGAAGAGGTTTGGCTGATGGCTCGGTTTGATAGGAGCTCGGCGGCGGGTGTGGCATATGGCTCGGCCGCGCCGGCGATTGAGGTGCGAGGCCTTAGTTTTGCCTATCCCGGGGTCAAGACACCGGTGCTCGAGGGGCTTGATTGGCGTGTTTCCCAAGGTACGTTTGCACTGCTTGTTGGCGGTACCGGTTCGGGCAAGTCGACGCTGCTGTCGCTGCTCAAGCCCGAGATCGCTCCAGCGGGCGAGCGCACTGGCGATGCGCGCGTGCTGGGCGAGAACGTTGCCGACATGGACGTGCGGGCATCGGCAGAGCGCGTGGGTTATGTGTTTCAGGATCCCGAGAACCAGATTGTGTGCGAGACCGTGTGGCACGAGATGGCGTTTGGCCTAGAGAATCTGGGTGTGTCGCGCGACGAGATGCGCCGCCGTGTTGCCGAGACCAGCTATTTCTTTGGTCTGGAGGACTGGCTTCATCGTGATACCGATACGCTTTCGGGTGGCCGCAAGCAGCTGCTGTCGCTTGCCGCCGTCCTGGCGCTGCGCCCGCGCGTGCTGCTACTCGACGAGCCCACGTCTCAGCTCGATCCCGTTGCCGAGAAGAATTTCCTGCACGCGCTGTTTCGTGTGAATCGCGAGCTGGGCTGCACGGTTGTTGTGGCGACGCATCAGCCGCGCCCAATGCTCGAATACGCGACGTGTGCGTACCGGATTGAGGACGGTCGCGTGCGCGAGGTGGCGGATATGGCTTCTTTGGGGCGCCGAGAATCGCTGTTTTCCGACGACATGTTGGGGTGGGGTGCCATCCGATGTGCAAAAAACGGAGTATTCAGCAGGCGTGAGGACAATTTGGGCTCTCTGGAGCCGCCCGGGGACGTATCGAGCGCGAAAAAAAGTTCGGAATTGGACAAATCGTCCGAATTTGTGGCGCAAACGTCGCTCGAGAACGGCTCGGAAGCGTTCCCGCGCACGGATGGAAGCAGAATACTCCAAAAAATGTACGGCGGGTCGGCTACCACCTTGTCGGAAGGCTGGTTTCGCTACAATCGCGCGGGCGGTTGGGTGCTGCGTGGGCTCGACGTGGCGTTTTCGGCCGGTGCGGTGCATGCGATCGTGGGCGGCAACGGATGCGGTAAGTCGACGATGCTTTCAGTGCTGGCGAAGACCGCCAAGCTGCAGCGCGGCCGCATGGTGCGCGGAGCGGCCTCGGCGGCGTTGCTGCCTCAGAATCCCAAAGCATTGCTGGTTGCCGAGACGGTTCGCGATGAGCTGATGGAATGGGCCTCGACCTGCGGATATGACGATGATGCGGCCCAGGAGTGCGCGGCGCAGCTGGGATTGGACGGCCTGGATGCGCGCCATCCGTATGATCTTTCGGGCGGCCAGCGTCAGTTGCTCGCGTTGACAAAGCTACTGTTGATCGGTCCGGAGCTGCTGCTGCTTGATGAGCCCACCAAGGGTCTTGACCTGGCAAGTCGCTGCATTATCGCCCGCGCCCTGCGTGACCATGCGAAGGCTGGCGGCACCGTCATCATGGCCACGCACGATCTGGATTTTGCCGAGCAGGTAGCCGATGACATTGCCATGATGTTTGACGGTGAGATTGCCTGCATGGAGCCGCCGGCCGACTTCTTTACCGACAACGTGTTTTATAGGGCGTGATGGGATGACGGATTATCGCGTCGCGCGCCTGCTTACAAAACTGGAGATCCCGCTGCTGCTGGCGGTGCCAGTGGTGATGGCTGCGGCGTTGCTGGCGGGCATTGAGCAGGCGGCGCTTGCCATGCTTGTCGTGGTGGCGCTCGTGCTCGCGCTGTTCTTTGCGGGCTACGAGGCGTCGCGACCGGGCCTGCGCCAGATTATGCCCACGCTGGTGTTGGCGGCGCTGGCTGCGGCGGGCCGCATCTTGTTCGGCCCCATTCCCGACTTTAAACCCGTGAGTGCCATCGCCATTATCGCCGGGGCGACACTCGGTCGTCGTAACGGCTTTATGGTCGGTGCGTTGGCGGCGCTGACCAGCAATTTCTTTTTTGGACAGGGCATGTGGACGCCGTGGCAGATGTATGCCTGGGGGCTCGTGGGATACGTTGGCGGTGCGCTGGCGCATGCCGGCGCTTTTGATCGCGCCGATGGCGCCGTGCGTATGCCGGCGCTGCTGACCTACGGCTTTGCTTCGGGTTTGCTGTACGGCGTTGTGATCAACGCCTACGACATTATCGGTTTTGTTCAACCGCTCACGTGGGCGGGTGCCATGGCGCGTCTTGCCACGGCAGTGCCGTTCGATATCACACACGGCCTCGCGACCTGCGTGTTCTTGGCCGCCTTGTACAAGCCTTGGTGCCGTCGCATTAACCGTGTCGTCGTGAAATACGGGCTGTAAGGCATTTCGCGTTCCCTCACGAACTTGCGGTGGAATAGTTCTCGTTTTTGGCTATTTGCTACCCAAACAGGAACTATTCCACCGCAACTTATAGGGGGGAGAGGGGTCACATGATTTGTTTTCCTCTGTCCCCCAGGAATTACTTGGGGCTAGAGCTCTAGCGTGAGGGTGACGGGGCAGTGGTCGCTGCCAAAGATGTCGCCGCGGATACCGGTGTCGCGCACGGTATTGGCGATTGAATCACTTACCAAGAAGTAATCGATGCGCCAGCCGGCGTTGTTCTTGCGGGCATTAAAGCGATAGCTCCACCAGCTGTAGACGCCCTCGACGTCTGGATTAGCCGCGCGCCAGGTGTCGGTAAAGCCGGCATCGAGCAACTCGGTAAACTTGCCGCGCTCCTCGTCCGAAAAGCCTGCGTTGCCGCGGTTGGACTTGGGGTTCTTAAGGTCGATCTCCTCGTGCGCAACGTTAAAGTCGCCGCAGGTCACGACGGGTTTGCCGGTCTCGCGCTCGAGCGCGCTCAAAAAGTCGCGGTAGGCATCGTCCCAGGCCATGCGCACATCGATGCGCGCGAGTTCGTTTTGCGCGTTGGGCGTGTAGACATCCACAAACCAAAACTTGTCGAACTCGAGCGCACAGACGCGGCCCTCGGTTGCGGCTTGGGCGACGAGTACGGCCGCCTCGCCCTCGCCGGCGTAGGGTAGCAGCGCGTCGGCGTGCAGCACGCGCAGCGGTTCCTGGCGGCTAAAGATCGCAGTGCCCGAATAGCCTTTACGCTCGGCGTAGCTCCAGGTTTGGTGATAGCCGGGCAGGTCAATATCAACCTGGCCTTCTTGCAACTTGGTCTCTTGCAGCGCCAGGATATCGACGTCGAGTTCTTGCGCGATCTGGATAAAGCTCGGGTCCTTTTTGAGCACGGCGCGCAGGCCGTTGACGTTCCACGAGGCGAAAGTGTAAGTCTGAGGCATGGTGTCCTTTCGACGGGGTTGGCAGGCTTAAGATTAGCGCAACAGGGGCGGGGTGGGCTCCGCGCATGCTGACTTAAAGGCTGCATGCTGGGACGTCGCTCAACGCTGCCCGACCAACAAGGACGGAGGACTCATATGACGCAGGCAATATCGGACCCCAGGCAGGCCTCCGCCGCGCTGGCGGATCTGTTTGACACCCACAAGCGCGTGGTCTTCTTTGGCGGCGCGGGTGTTTCCACGGCGAGTGGCATCCCCGATTTCCGCAGCGTGGACGGCCTGTATCACCAGCAGTTTGCCTATCCGCCCGAGACCATGCTCTCGCACAGCTTTTACGAGGCGCATCCTGCGGAGTTCTTCGACTTTTACCGCACCAAGATGATCGCGCTTAACGCTAAGCCCAACCGCTGCCACATCAAGCTGGCCGAGCTGGAGCGCGCCGGCAAGCTTGATGCCGTGGTGACGCAAAATATCGACGGCCTGCATCAGATGGCCGGCTCGCAACGCGTGTTCGAGCTGCACGGATCGGTCCATCGCAACATTTGCCAGTCGTGCGGCGCGGTCTATAGCGCCGAGTGGATTTGCTCGCGCGAGCACGAGGACGCCGCGGGTGCGCCTGTGTGTCCTGTGTGCGGCGGGCGCATCAAGCCCGATGTAGTGCTCTACGAGGAGCCGCTCGACGAGCACGTGCTGACCGGTGCCGTTGCCGCCATCGCCGCGGCCGATGCCCTCATTGTGGGCGGGACCTCGCTCGTGGTGTATCCGGCGGCAGGCCTTACGCGATACTTTACCGGCGATACGCTGGCCATATGCAACCTTGCTCCCACCGATCAGGATGCAAATGCCGACCTGCTGATTTCTTGCGACATCGCGGCCGCGTTTGCGTTCTAGCCCGCGCGCGCGGATACAATAGAAAGACTGAGTGCAAAGCGACCCCGCCGCCAGCTCCCCAAGCTCGGCGGCGTGGGCATTTTAGGAGGATGTTCATGGCGAACGACAGCAAGACATGGCGGTGCGGAAAGTACGAGCTCAGCTTTGACCGTCCGCGCATCATGGGCGTCCTCAACGTGACGCCCGATTCGTTCAGCGATGGCGGAGAGCACTTCGACCCCGATGCCGCCATCGAGTACGGCCTGGCGATGCTCGACGCCGGCGCCGACATCATCGACGTGGGCGGCGAGTCCACGCGCCCTGGTTTTACCCCGGTCAACCCCGATGAGGAAGCGCGCCGCGTGCTGCCCGTGGTGCGCGCGCTGGCCAAGGAGGGCGCCATCGTCTCGGTCGACACGCGTCATGTAGCGGTTGCCAAGGCGGCCGTGCGCTGCGGCGCCTCGATCGTCAACGACGTGACCGGCTTCACCGATCCCAAGATGGTCGAGTTTGTTAAGACGAGCACCTGCGGCGTCATCGTGATGCATGCCGGCGAGGTCGCCGCGCCCGCCCGCACGCACGCAACGGTGCAGCTCGATACCTCGGCTGCGGCGTTTGTTGCCGAGAAGGCACGCGAAGCGGCTGCCGAGGCCGCGCGCGAGGCCGAGAAGCCGGCCCGTCGCCGTCGCGGCAAGTTGCTGGGCGAGCCCAAGGTTGAGGCCAAGCTTCCGGGCGGTGTGGTACAGCCCTCACTGCCGTTTGGCGAGCCGGAGCCCACGTCCGAGCCTGCAACCGAGCTGGGGCAGGAGACGCCGGCCGCCGAGCAGGCTGCTGCCGCCGAGACCGTCGCGCCCGCGCCCGAGGCCGCGCCCGAGGCCACCGAGGCCGCATCGGAGTCCAATGACCGCCTGGCCGCCATGATGCGCCGCAGCGCCCGCCGCGAGGAGGCCTACGTGCCCACCTCTCAGCTCCGCCGCTTTACCCTGCCCGATTCGGCGCCCATCATGCGCC
>CABUJL010000039.1 GCA_902491915.1 uncultured Collinsella sp. | reverse complement strand
GCAAAGGCCAAGCTTGACAAGATGCTCGATCAGGTGGAGAAGCTCGCGGACTAGTCAGCGAGCTCTATCTCTGCTTCATTTGCGCCGCCGCGGTGTCCGGATTCGCCCGGATGCTGCGGCGGCGCTATACTTATGCAGTTTGAAGTACCTGTATCAAAAGGAGCTGTCGTGTCCCTTTCCATCGGTATCGTGGGCCTGCCCAACGTGGGCAAGTCGACGCTGTTCACCGCGCTTACCAAAAAGACCGGCCTTGCCGCCAACTACCCGTTTGCCACGATCGACCCCAACGTGGGTATCGTCGACGTGCCCGATAGCCGCTTGCAAAAGCTTGCCGACATCGTTAACCCGGGTCGTATTGTGCCGGCGACGGTCGAGTTCGTCGACATCGCAGGTCTGGTGAAGGGCGCTAACGAGGGCGAGGGCCTGGGCAACCAGTTCCTGGCCAATATTCGCGAGACCGATGCCATCTGCGAGGTCGTGCGCTACTTTAAGGATCCCAACGTCATGCGTGAGGTGGGCCGCACGGGCGAGTTCGTCGACCCCGCCGGCGATGCCGACACCATCATGACCGAGCTCATCCTGGCCGACATGGGCACGCTCGAGAAGCAGCTGCCTAAGCTCGAGAAGGAGGCCAAGCGTGACAAGGAGCTCATGCCCAAGTTCGAGGTCGCCAAGCGCCTGCTTGCCTGGCTCAACGAGGGCAAGCGCGCCGCATCCATGGAGATGACCGACGAGGAGCGTGCCGCCGCCAAGGGGCTGTTCCTGCTCACCATGAAGCCCATCCTGTATGTGGCCAACGTGGACGAGGATATGCTCAACGACGACCTGGCGCCCATCGATGGCGTCAAGCCGTTGCCCATCTGCGCCAAGATCGAGGCCGAGCTTTCCGAGCTCGATCCCGAGGACGCCGCCGACTACCTGGAGAGCCTGGGCCTGGAGCAGCCCGGCCTGGACGTGCTCGCTCAGGCTGCCTACAAGCTGCTCGGCCTGCAGTCGTTCTTTACGGCCGGCGAGATGGAGGTCAAGGCCTGGACGGTTCGTCAGGGCGCGACCGCCCCGCAGGCCGCCGGCGTCATCCACACCGATTTTGAGCGCGGCTTTATTAAGGCCGAGGTCATTGGCTATGACGACTACATCGAGCTCGGCGGTGAGCAGGGCGCCAAGGCCGCCGGCAAACTGCGTATTGAGGGCAAGGACTATGTCATGGCCGATGGCGACGTCGTGCACTTCCGCTTTAACGTGTAAGGGCGACGCATATGTTTAAATACGGCAAAAAAGCTGGCTACATGGGTATTGCGCTGCTCGTACTTGCGGTGATTCCGCTGGTGGTTGCAGCGTGTGTTATCCCCAACATTGGCCCCGAGGTGGCAACGAAGTTTAACGCAGCCGGCGAGGTGACGCGCTGGGGTAAGAGCTACGAGCTGCTGGCACTGCCGGTGCTCAACCTACTGCTGAGCGTGGCGACGTACTTTACGGCGGGACGCCAGGCTAAAAACAATGATGACTCCGCCGCCATGGCGCGCATCGTGTGCGAACGCTACCTGCGCAACGGTTGCATCACGGGTGTGTTCCTCAACGTGATCAACGTTTACTTTATGTACTCGGCGATTACCGGAACGGGCTTTGGCTTTGGTTTCTAGCTTGTCCTTTTAGGCAACGAGTCTGCACACATATTCGATGGCTGCTGCGAGGCCGCCGCTCGATCGTGGTTTAAAGACCATATCGGCGGCGGCCTCGTTTTCGTATCCGGCGCCGCGAAGGGCAAGTGCGATACCAGCTTCTAAAAGGAGCGGCAGGCCGCGCTGGCTGGTTGCGATTACGGTAGCCTGATTGAGCGAGCAGCTGTGCGCTTGGCATTGGATGGCAAGTTCTCCTTGCGCCGGGCAAGGGACCAGAACGGCGGCGACGCGACTTGATAGCAATGCAAATGCTGTGCGCTCATCGGGCGAAAGGCATTCTGCTTCAACGACGACGAGCTTGGGCGGTGCGCTGTTTGTGCGAAGCGTGGCTCGGTACGTACGGACCGAAGAACCCGACATAGAAAACTCCTGTGTATTCGGCAAAACGTAAACTATAGTTTACGTTTATGTTCGGCTCCATTTCAAACTCGGCTGCATGGACGAACGTGCGAAACAGATTCTTGGCAGGCGGGTCGAAGAGACACGCAGGGACCTTGGTATCTCCAAGGTTGATTTTTGTGTGGCGACAGGAATCAGCCGACCCTACCTCGACCGAATCGAAGATGGGACGGCAAATTTCACGCTCAAGGTTCTATTTAAGATCGCGCCCGCACTCGGCATGACGGTGTCAGAGCTTCTCGAGGGTATCGGATAGGGCGTTCCCCCGCTGTATTTGACGCTCTTTGGGCGGGTCCCCCTGGTTGCGATGTGCAAAATCGCGAGTATTCAGCACCAGTTTGGCCGTAGATGGTAGCTCGAGCGGCTGGCTTTGCCTTTTTGGCAGTAGTTAATCCACATACTAAATAAAAATGAGGAATAAATATTTACTAGACGGAACCCTCGTCCTAAAAGTTCGTCTAACAATCGGTCGATTCTATGCCTACGGAGGAGAAATTGCAGAATACTCCGATTTTTGCACGGCCCGAGGGGGACCACCTGTCGTTTAAGGCTGCGATAAGTGGAGCTGCCTTAGGGATTACGCCATCGGGATGCGGTCGTGGTTGACTTGGCTGTAGAACAGGCGCTGAATCTCGGCCGCATCACGTGACTGGCCGAGTGCCCACATGGTTTTGGCCACGAGCGTCTCGGTGGTCATATCATCGCCGCGCAGAATGCCCGGATGATCGGCGTAAGCGCGGCCGACCTCATAAACGCCCAGATCGAGGCCCTCTTCGGGGACCTGCGTGGTCATAACGACGGTGCGACCCGAATCGACCCAGCGGAAAATTGCCTCTTGGAACGAATCGCCGGACTCGCCAAACTCGGGAATACCGCCAATGCCAAAGGTCTCAAGGATTACAGCATCGTAGCTATCGGCAAGGGCGTCGAGGATGCCCGGGTTTACGCCGGGCGTAAGCTTGAGTACAAATACGCGCGGGTCGATGCTGTCGTAGAAACGCACCGGGTTTTCGCCCTGATGCGTGCCGTGAAGCCCGTTGCGCACGATGCGGTCATTGCGGATGTAGGCAATGGGCGGATAGTTGACGCTAATGAACGCGTTAAAGCTCATGGTGCGCTGCTTGCGGGCGCGCGTGCCGGCAATGGCGACGCCGCCAAACACGATCGAGACGTCGTGCGAGTGCTCGTCGAGCGCATAGAGCAGGCTCTGGTACAGGTTGAGCTTGGCGTCGGTAAAGGGGTTGCCCATGGGCTTTTGCGAGCCGGTGAGCACGATGGGCTTGGGGCTGTCCTGAATCAGGTAGGAAAGCGCTGCTGCGGTGTAGCTCATGGTGTCGGTGCCGTGTAGAATCACGAATCCGTCGTGGTCGGCATAGCCCTTGACGATGACGTCGCGGATACACATCCAGTCGCTGGGGCGCATGTTGGTGCTGTCGATGTTCATGGGCTGCACGACGTCGAGCTCGCAGAGGCCCGAGATCTCGGGGACGCTCTGGGCGAGCTCCTCACCGGTCAGGGCGGGGGAGAGGCCGTTGCCGTCCTCGGTCGATGCGATGGTGCCGCCCGTGGCGATGAGAAGGATGCGCTTCATGCTGGTATTCCTATCGTATTTGCCGCCGCAGAGGCGGAGTCGTTCGGCAGTATTGTGGCACAGGGCGTCCAATGTTCAAACGTATTACATCATCTGTAACGTTTGAAAACACTTCAATTGCCGTCAAATAGGGGCCCAGGTCGTGCGTTTGCCGTGCGCTGATGGCTGCGAGGGGCGAGAAACCCCATATAACGTGTACACTATGAAGGCTATTTTCGTTCATTCACGCGGGTGGGCACCGGCTCCCCGCCAACAAGAGGGGGAACCATGGATCAAAAGGCTTCCGCAAAGGTCCTCGTACTCGACTTTGGTGCGCAGTACGGTCAGCTCATTGCCCGTCGCGTCCGCGACCTCAACGTGTATTCCGAGATTGTCCCCTGCGACATCTCGGCCGACGAGATTCGCGAGATGAACGCCTCTGCGCTCATCCTTTCCGGCGGTCCGGCTTCCGTGTATGCCGAGGACGCTCCGTCTATAGATCCCGCCATCTTTGACCTGGGCCTTCCCGTCCTGGGCTTCTGCTACGGCCATCAGATCACGGCCGTGACGCTCGGCGGCAAGGTCGGCCACTCCGAGGTGGGCGAGTACGGCCGCGCCACCATCACGCGCACGGCCGGCGCCAAGCTCTTTAACTCCACGCCCATGGAGCAGACCGTGTGGATGAGCCATCGCGACGCCGTTTCCGAGGTGCCCGAGGGCTTTACCGTTACCGCTAGCACCGACGTGTGCCCGGTTGCCGCCATGGAGTGCGTCGAGCGCAAGATTTTCACCACGCAGTTCCACCCCGAGGTCAAGCACTCCGAGTACGGTCAGCAGCTGCTGAGCAACTTCCTGTTTGAGATCTGCGGCCTGGAGCCCAACTGGAGCATGGACAACCTGGTCGAGACCATGACGGCTGAGTTCCGCGAGAAGGTCGGCGACGACCGCGTGATTCTGGCCCTGTCCGGTGGCGTCGACTCCTCCGTCGTGGCTGCGCTGGGCGCTCGCGCCGTGGGCAAGCAGATGACCTGCGTGTTCATCAACCATGGCCTGCTGCGCAAGGGCGAGCCCGAGCAGGTGGAGGAGGTCTTCACCAAGCAGTTTGACGTCGACTTTATCCACGTCCACGCCGAGGACCGCTATGCCGAGCTTCTGGCCGGTGTGACCGAGCCCGAGGAGAAGCGCCGCATCATCGGTACGCAGTTCTGGAAAGAGTTCTTCGCGGTTGCTCAGCAGCTTGAGACCGATGGTAAACCCGTGAAGTACCTGGCTCAGGGCACCATCTACCCCGACATCATCGAGTCCGGCGCTCGCAAGACGGGCGGCAAGACGGCCACCATCAAGAGCCATCACAACCTGATCCCGTTCCCCGAAGGCGTGCACTTCGACCTCATTGAGCCGCTCGACCACTTCTTTAAGGACGAGGTCCGCGCGCTTGGTCTGGCGCTTGGACTGCCGAGTCATATCGTGTTCCGCCAGCCTTTCCCGGGCCCGGGTCTGGCCATCCGCATCATCGGCGCGGTCGACAAGGAGAAGCTCGAGATTCTCAAGAACGCCGACGCTATCGTGCGCGAGGAGCTTGACGCCTACAACCAGCGTCTGTTTGAGCAGACCGGCGAGCGCAACTCCGAGCACAGCTGCTGGCAGTACTTTGCGGTCCTGCCCGACATTAAGTCCGTCGGCGTTATGGGCGACGAGCGCACCTACCAGCGCCCGATCATCCTGCGCGCCGTCGAGTCCAGCGATGCCATGACCGCCGACTGGGCCAAGCTGCCCTACGACGTGCTTGCCCGCATCTCCGGCCGCATCGTCGCCGAGGTCCCCGGCGCCAACCGCGTGTGCTACGACATCACGTCCAAGCCGCCCGCGACCATCGAGTGGGAATAAACGATATTCGTTGATTTCAAGCCTCTGACCTGCGAAAACAGGTCGGGGGCTTCTTATTTTGCAACCTCTGTGCAACCTTTGCGGTTTCGCGCCCCGTGAACAGGGGATGTAGCACTGTTCACGTCTGGGTCCATGTCGGCACCGATCAATGCCCGCGCTGCTTCTGCTTGCGCTTCAGCTTCCGCTGCTCGAAGCACGTCGCCCGGGGTTCCTCGCCAGAGGAGAACTGACCGTTCCTTGCGAAACCACGAGACCAGCTATATCCGCTTGCTGCGGGCTTGCTTGAGCCAGTTCCTCTTGAAAGAGCCTATACCTCCGAAGAACTTGTTGTACGTCTCACCGTTCTCCTTGGCCTCGCACTTGACCAAGGCAAGTTCGATGGTGCAGAGGTAATCCGCCACTTGCTCGAGGCGGTAGTCGGTCATCGAGGTCTTGCGGCGTCGGACGACCCCTTTTGAGAGGACCTTGCCCACCGAGCCGTCTCGCCCACGGAACAGAAGGAACGCATCCTCGCGACCTTCGGCGACCTGTGCTGCGAGATGGAGGGCTGCACCATCGCGCAGGGCCCTTTCCAAAGCGAAGTGTCGAGTCGAAGTGTTGAGCGTCGGCCCTGAATGTTCAATGGCCGTTGTTTTCTGCCCCTCAAGTGGTGAACTTCTCCTCGGGGCTGTTGATTCCCCCACGCGCCCCCTTCCGTTCTCTGTGTTCCCCTTATACTCCTTGTACAAGGAGGTAAGAAGTCATGGACAAGACCGCACAGGACAGCTTGGCAAAGAAGCCCGCCGACATGAGGGACAGGATTCTCGAGCATCTCGAGGCCCTCACCTCTGCCGTCTCGCTCGACGACCTTGCCCGTCTGTCCACCTCCGACATCGCCGAGACGCTCATCATCTCCAGGAGTCTGGCGAGCCAGTACCTCAACGACCTTGTTCGCGCCGGCCTTGTGGTTAAGGTGGCGGGCAGGCCTGTCCGTTATTTTCATCGCCGCGCGTTCCAGAAGCGTTTTCAGGTAAAGCTCTCTGCAAGCGAGTACGCCTCGCTCGCCGACCTCATCCAGGCGACGGGAATCGCCGATCACCGTGACTTCGCGCGTGCCGTGGGCTTTGACCTGAGCCTCAGCTCCGTTGTCGAGCAGTGCAAGGCTGCGGTTCAGTACCCTCCGTTCGGCCTGCCCATCCTCTTGAGCGGCGGCGTGGGTGTCGGCAAGTCTTTCCTTTCTCGTCTTGTGTACGAGTACGGCAAGAACCAGGGCTTGCTGTCCCGCGACTCCTCCTATTTGCGCATCGACTGCACCGGGGTCCCGGACGCCGCCTCGTTCAATGGACTTCTTGACGAGTCGATCGCGAAATCGCGCGGGGGCGTGGTCTTTGTCAACGGCATCGAGGCACTTTCTCCCTCTGCGATGGAACACTGCCTTGCGACGGCCCTCGGGCTCGATGCCTCCCAGGATGCGCCGCGCGCTCGCCTCGTTCTTTCGACGACGCTTTCCGCCGATGATCTGAAGGTTTCCTCGGCCTACAGCAAAATGCCCATCTGTGCCCGCGTCCCCTCACTCAAGGAGCGGACCCCCGAGGAGCGCGAGGATCTCATCTTGAGCTTCCTGCGCAGCGAGGGGTGCCGAATCGGTTCTGATGTGAAGATCAGCCGCGGCGCATACCGTTGTCTCGTGAACGCGGACTTTTCCGATAACATCGCCGGCTTGCGCGCCTGCGTGACGAACTGCTGCGCCAAAGCGTTCCTCAATCGCGAGGGCGACTACGTCGTCGTTCGCCCGTATCTTCTTCCCAGCGGGCTCCTCTCCTCCGCGCAGATCGATCAACAGCCCGACGATGGCGTTCTGATTGACGCGTCTCTGGATGCCGCCGAGAGCACAGGGCCGGTCGAGCAGGCGCTCGATGCCCTGTGCTCTCTTGATGAGCGATTCTGCGCCGGGGAGCTCTCTGTCTCCGAGCTTGTCTCGCAAGCTGTCTCCGCTGTGCGCGGCGTTGAGGATCACTTGATCTTCGACCACGGCGTCGCCTCCTCGAGGTCGCGCGCCTTCGAGCGCGTCGTGGGCGCGGTCCTTGCCGACGCAGGCTCTTCTTATGGCATCGAGCTTTCGAGGAAGGTCGCTTTTCTACTGGCCCAGGAGATTTGCCTGCAGTTGTGGCCGGGTATCGGCCTGGCTAGGCGAAAGTCTGCCTGTGCGGAGCAAATCTCCCATCTCCTTGGTGCCGTGACCTCCGAATTGCCGTTTGCCTCGAGTGTCTCCGATCAGGTCGCCGCAGACGTGGAAGGGGCGCTGGGAATCTCGCTCGATCACTTCACGAAGACGCTTCTGACGCTGTGCGTCGCATCGGAGTCTCGCGATGCGAAGGCCCTTCGGACGCTCTGCGTCATCTTGTCCCACGGCTACTCAACGGCGACGAGCATCGCCGACGCGGCGAACCGTATGCTCGGCATGCATGTGTACGAGGCTGTCGACATGCCCTACGACCAGCAGCTGAAGGACATCGTCGGTCCGCTCCAGCGCCTCGTCGACCGCCATTCCTACTGCACCGGGGTCGTGTTCCTCGTCGACATGGGCTCCTTGGAGGAGGCCTATAAGGCCCTCGAGAACGTTACCGACTCCACTATCGGCGTGGTGAACAACGTCTCTACCGGTCTTGCGCTCGAGATCGGGGTCGGGCTGCTCGGCGGCAAGTCCATCGCCGAGGTTCTTGGCGATGCGACCGCCGCGTGCGTGACGCACTGCAAGGTGATCGAGCGCGTCAACCGTGAGGACGCCATCGTCTTCTGCTCCGAGTCCGGGGTCGACGCCGCGGAGAGGATACGCCAGCTCGTCTCGCAGAGCCTCCCGCGCACCATAGGCGCGCGCCTGCTCACGAGGCCCTTCAAGCAGCTCGTCGCGAACGGGTCGAACGACGCCGTTTTCTCCGAGCACCGCGTCTGCGCCGTCATCGGCACGGGAGACCCCGGGGTCGCCTCCGTCCCCTTCGTCGCCCTCGAGGACATCATGTCGACGGCGTCCGCCTCTAAGGTTGATGCCGTGTTCGGCAGGTGGCTTGACGCTTCCGAGCTCTCTTCTTTCCACGAGAAGCTGCTCTCGAACATGACGCTGCAGAACGTCATCCGCTCCATCACCATCCTCGACCCGGAGCGGCTATTCCACGAGATCGAGAGCGCCGTGCACGAGCTTCAGCGCAGGACAGGCGAGAAGATCGGCAGCAACGCCATCATTGGGCTCTACGTCCACCTCTGCTGTCTCGTCGAGCGCCTTGTTACCAGAAACCCCATTGAGACCTACGTTGGCCAGGACCGCTTCGAGGAGGAACGTGCCGATTTCATCGAGTCCTTCAGGCAGAGCTTCTCGAGCATCTCGACGCGCTATCGCGTAGAGGTTCCCGTAAGCGAGATCGCATATGTCTTCGACTACATAAGCGTGAGCGCCGCCCCGGCGCGAGAAGAGCGCCTCGGCTCCTCGGACCTCCTGCTCG
Organism: uncultured Collinsella sp.; assembly: GCA_902491915.1. Classification (GTDB taxonomy): domain Bacteria; phylum Actinomycetota; class Coriobacteriia; order Coriobacteriales; family Coriobacteriaceae; genus Collinsella. The sequence goes on along the minus strand of CABUJL010000039.1, from coordinate 5,172 downwards.
ACGAGTGACCTTCCCCGCGCCGCCGCAAGCCGACCGCGCGTCCTCAATAATCCGATAACCCCTTGCCCGGCGCGAATCCGGATAGCGCCGAGGCAGTACCGAACGTAAAACTTCATTTGATAGGAGCAAACATGAGTGTTGTTATGGCACGAATCGACAATCGCCTGCTTCACGGCATCATCGTGACGCAGTGGGCCCCGGTGTCGGGCGCGACCCGAGTCATGGTCATCGACGACAAGGTCGCCGGCGACGAGGTCCTGAAGTCCACCATGAGGATGGCGCGCCCCGCGGGCATGGCCGTCTCGATCATCTCCGAGCAGACCGCGCTCAAGAACTTCGCGGCGGGCAAGTACGACCGCGAGAAGGTCTTTGTCATCGCCAAGGAGCCCGAGACGATCCTTCACCTGGTCGAGTCGGGCATCGAGCTCCCGTCGCTGATCGTCGGCGGCTCGCTCGTCAAGGAGGGCGGCGTCCAGCTCACCCAGCGCGCCTATGCCTCCGCCGAGAACGTCCAGAGCTACAAGGCGCTCATCGCCCGCGGCGTCAAGGTGACGGCACAGTTCGTGCCCGCCGACAAGCCCGTCTCCGTCGCCGACCTCATCTAAGGAGGGATCATGGTCAACTTCACTATCCTGCAGGTCGTCCTTTTGACCCTGCTGGCCTTCATCAAGCACGTGGACTACTACGGCATCCCGATGATCTTCGTCAACTATGCCGTCTTCTGGGGCCTTATCACCGGCGTCGTCATGGGCGACTGGCAGACCGGCCTCGTCATCGGCGGCACCATCCAGCTCATGCAGCTCGGCGTCGCGGGCTTCGGCGGCTCGTCGATTCCCGACTACGGCACGATGGCCATCATCGCCACCGCCTACGGCGTGACCCTGGGCGCGGACACGGGCCTCGCCATCGGCCTGCCGGTCGGCATGCTCGGCATCCAGCTCGACGTCATCGTCAAGATCCTCAACGGCTTCGTCGTCGAGAAGTCCCAGAAGTTCTGCAACGAGGGTAAGTTCAATCAGATGAACGCCATCCTGTGGGTCTGCCCCGCGCTCTTCGGCCTGTGCGCCGCCCTGCCCGTCTTTGTCTCCGTGACGCTCGGCCAGCCCGCCGTCAACTGGCTCCTCGAGGTCATGCCTCAGTGGTTCCTCTCCGGCCTCACCCTCGCCGGCAAGATGCTCCCGGCCATCGGTATCGCCATGCTGCTCCGCTACATGCCCACCGGCAAGTACTTCCAGTACCTGCTCGTCGGCTTCTTCCTCTCGGCCTTCCTGAACGTGCCCATCATCGGCGCCGCCATCGTCGGCGTTGCCCTCGCGATCGCGTTCTACCAGCGTGCCGAGAGGGACACCGAGCTCGCCGCCCACGCTTCCGCAGACGCCTTCATCGGAGAGGATGAGTAACCATGGAAAACGAGAACATCACCGCCGTCGCCGAGGGCAAGCCCTCCGGCTACAAGGTCACCAAGAAGGATCTGCGCAACGCGAACTGGCGCTGGCTCATGAGCGTGTGCACCTTCAACTACCAGACCCAGCAGGGCGCCTCAGTCGCCTACGCCCTCTCGCCGGTCCTGAGGAAGATCTACACGAACGACGAGGACTATAAGCAAGCGCTCAACAACCACTTCCGCTACTACAATACCCAGCCTTGGCTCGCCGCCATCATCCTTGGCGCCTGCGTGGCCATGGAGGAACGCGACGGCCTAGCGGCGGCGGACGCCGTCCAAGACCTGAAGATCGGCACCATGGGACCGCTCGCCGGCGTCGGCGACTCCCTGCTCATGACCATGATCCCGACCATCATGGGCTCCATCGCCGCCTACATGGCCATCGAGGGCAACCCCGTGGGAGCCGGCATCTGGTTCGCGCTCATCCTGGCCATCTTCTGGGTCCGCATGCACGCCCTCGAGTTCGGCTACAAGCAGGGCGTGAAGCTCGTCACCGACTTCAGCGAGAAGCTTCCCAACCTCACTGCCGCCGCCTCCGTGCTCGGCCTCACCGTGGTCGGCTGCCTCATCGCCTCGGTCATCGGCGTCACCTGCCCGATTAGCTTCAGCTTCGGCGACGTCTCGATGGAGATTCAGCGGCTGCTCGACAAGATCCTGCCTGCCATGATCCCCGCCGCCATCACGGGAAGCGCGTATTACCTTCTTACCAAGAAGAACGCGAGCATGACGGTCCTCATCCTCGTGGTGATCGTCCTCGCGATGGTCGCCTCCGCCGCTGGCATCCTCGCCTAGCTTCGACCCAAGAGATTGGTGAATCAATGAGAAAGATAGTTGTGGCGAGCCATTCCCTTCTCGCCCAGGGCTTCAAGGACACCCTCGAGTTCCTTACGGGTAAGAGCGACGCCGTCAACGCCGTGTGCGCCTACGTGAACGACAACGGCGAGGGGCTCGACGCGGCGGTCGAGGCGGCTCTTTCGGGCACTGACGAGGTCGTCGTCCTCACCGACGCGCTCGGCGGCAGCGTGAACCAGCGCTTCTCCCGCTTCGCCTCCGACCGGATCCACGTGATCGCGGGTGTCAACCTCCCGCTCGCCATGACGGTCGCGCTCGCGCGCCCCGACGAGAAACTCGACTTCGACGCCCTCGTCGACGAGGCGCGCCAGCAGATCGTCTACGTGAACGGTGCCAGTTCCGCCGAGTGCGAAGACGACGAATAGAGGAGGTCGACGATGAGAGAGTTCCTTAAGGACGTGTGGATGCACGGCGGTGAGGAAAGCCGCGCCATCACCCCCGAGAACATCACGGGCGAGAAGGGCCGTGCCGCCATGTCGGCCAGCCACCTCGGCGTCGGCCGCAAGGGCTCGTGCTGCGTGCCCCTTGAGTCCGGCGAGACCATCACGCTCGCGGACATCGAGGGCCCCGGCATCATCCGCCACATCTGGATGACCGTCCCCGACAAGACCGCCGCCGGCAGCTTCGTCATGCGCGACCTCGTGCTGCGCTTCTACTGGGACGACGAGGAGACCCCCTCGGTCGAGTGCCCTGTCGGCGACTTCTTCTGCAACGGCTTCGGTGAGCGCGCCATCGTCAACTCGATGCCCATCTGCGTGAACCCGACGGGCGGCATGAACTGCTACTTCGAGATGCCTTTCAGGAAGCACGCCAAGGTCACGCTTACGAGCGAGCACCCCGGGTTCATTAAGTACATCTTCTACACGTTCAACTACGCGCTCACCGACGTGCCGGACGACGCCATGTACTTCCACGCCCGTTTTAACCGCGAGCGCAGCACCCGCAGGGGCGTCGACTACACCGTGCTCGACGGCGTGCGCGGTAAGGGCTACTACGTCGGCACCTACATGGCCCTGTGCGCCCTGGAGCGCTATTGGTGGGGCGAGGGCGAGATGAAGTTCTTCCTCGACGGCGACGAGGAGTTCCCCACGGTCACCTCGACGGGAGCCGAGGACTACTTCGGCGGTGCCTGGGCCTTCCTCGACAGGCCGCCCCACGCGCTGCCCGAGGCGCAGTGCTTCAACACGCTGTTCGCCGGCTACCCGTACCGCTCGACGCGCGACGCCACACGCGACCGCTTCAGCGCGGGCAAGCCGAACCCGAACCCGATGCTCGCGACCAACGACGACGCGCTGCCCAGGCACGGCCTCTACAGGTGGCACCTTCCCGACCCGATCTCGTTCAAGGAGGACCTGCGCGTGACGTTCCAGGACCTCGGCAACGACGACATCAAGCTCTACGAGCGCGAGGACGACATCTCCACCGTCGCCTACTGGTACCAAAGCGAGCCGCACGCCGTGCTCGCCCCGTTTGCCACAAGGCAGGACCGCGTGCCCAGGTAGGGTCGCCTCGAAACAAGCCAACGTTATGGGCGCCCGCGGTTGACCATGACTGCGGGCGTCCCTTTGTAAGGAGGATCACATGAGCGAAAAGCAAATGAGGCTCGGCGCCCTCGAGGCCGGCGGGACCAAGATGGTCTGTGCCGTGGTGTCCGGCGACGGCGAGGTTCTCGACCGTATGGAGACCCCGACGCTTACGCCCGCCGAGACCGTCCCACAAATGGTCGAGTGGTTCACCGCCCGCGATGTGAACGCGTTGGGCATCGGCGCCTTCGGCCCGACCTGCGTCGACCCCAACGATGAGCGCTACGGTTCCATCCTCCAGACGCCCAAGCTCGCGTGGCGAGGCTATGGTCTTCGCGCCGCGTTCGCCGACGCCCTCGGGATTCCGGTGACCTAAGACACGGACGTGAACGTTGCCTGCCTCGGCGAAGTGGTCTTCGGCTGCTGCAAGGGGCTCGAGGACGCCGTCTACGTGACCATCGGCACCGGCGTGGGCGCGGGCGTCATGTGCGCGGGCAGGCTCCTTCACGGCATGCTGCACCCCGAGGCCGGCCACATGCTGGTAAGGACCCGTCCCACCGAGGAGGGACGCTGCGTCTGCCCGAGCCACGCGAGCTGTCTCGAGGGCCTCGCCTCCGGCCCCGCCATCGCCGCGCGCTGGGGAAAGCCCGCGGCCGAGCTCGCGGACAACGCTGAGGTGTGGGCGCTCGAGGGGGATTATCTGGGGCAGATGTGCGCGAACCTCGTGCTCATGTACTCGCCTCGCCGTATCGTCCTCGGCGGCGGCGTGATGCACCAGGAGCAGCTCTACGGCATCGTCCGCAAGAAGACCCTCGAATATCTGGGTGGCTACATCCAGACCGCCGAGCTTAAGGACATAGAGAGCTACATCTGCGCTCCGGGCTGCGGCGGCGACCAAGGAATCCTTGGCGCGGCCGAGCTGGCAAGAAGGGCGCTCGCGTAACTTGCGCTCTCTCCGCCATACGACGCGTTAAGAAAAGACGAGCGCTTCTTGCCAATTGAGCGGCAAGAAGTGCTCGTCTTTTGCATTTTTGCCTCTCAAAATCTTATTTTCACGATTTGCATTTTCATCCCGTTGTCACCGACCCTTGCGAGAAACCGGAAAAAGCCGCTGACAGAAGGGTCTCTCAAATCGTTATAACCCAGCATATAGCCGCGACTTGTGACCTGCAGACGGCTGTCCCACGCGCCGATTTCCTTGGCGGCATCCGAAACCGCAAAATATGCCCCAACATCCTTGATTTTTGCAGTCTTAAGCCATGTTTTTGCGATCATCTTTACTGCCGTCCGATTGGCAGCATCAAAGACCAGCACACCGCCGGGGAAAGTGTCAGCCATCCCCCGCACCAGTTC
>CABUJL010000038.1 GCA_902491915.1 uncultured Collinsella sp. | reverse complement strand
CGGCGTCGATAACCTTCATCTGGGCGTTCTTGCCGAACGGCGTCTTAGCCTCTTCGATGAGCCCCTCGAGCTCGTCGACAAGACTCACGATCCTGTCGCCAGGAAAATTCTCGCCCGGCATCCGGTCTCCTTTCATAGGTAACATATCATCGTGTTAGTTTACCACATGCCACCAGGCATTAAAAAACGTCACGAAAAGCGATGTTTGAGCGCCTTGACCACATTGGGCGGAACAAAATTAGAGACGTCGCTACCGAGCGAGGCAATCTGGCGAACCACCGAGCTCGAGATATAGCCGTACTGCGGCGCACTCATGACAAAGATGGACTCCAGCTCGTTATCCAGGCGGTAGTTGAGGTCGGCCTGCTGCAGCTCGTACTCAAAGTCGGTCATGGCACGCAGGCCCTTGACCACGGCTCCTGCTCCCTGTTCGCGGGCAAAATCGACCAAGAGCCCGGTGAAGGGCAGCACCTCGACGCCGTCAATATCACCGAGCGCCTCACGGGCCAGCGCCACGCGCTCGTCGAGCATAAACGTGGTGCCGACGCCGTTTTTGCCCTGCGACTCGGCAACGGCCACGATCACGCTGGGAAAGATGCGGCGGGCGCGGCGGATGACGTCGATATGGCCAAACGTGATGGGATCGAAGGTGCCCGGGACGATTACGCGGTTAATGGTGTCACTCATGGGCATCCTCCGTGGGTGCGTCGCTATCGTTGCCATCATCCTCGCCGTTGCCAACCCAGCGAAGCAAGTCAACCGAGGTTATGCCGTAACGCTTCTCGCGCACGGTCTCAAAGCCTGCCGGATGTGCGCCCGTATCGGCCGCGGCGTGCTCAAAGAGCGCGTAGGCGCCCTGCGCCAGCAAGCCTTGCTGAGCTAGGTTTTGCAGCAGCTCCTCGACCGGCTCGGCGCCAAAAACATAGGGCGGGTCGAGCAGGACCAGGTCAAAGGGACCGCCCGGCGCGCGGCCGCGCGAAGCGCTTGCCAGCACGTCACCCGTCACCACGCGCCAACGCGCACGGTCGCGGCAGAGCGATTCGATATTCTTGGTAATCAGACGAGCAGCGTTGCAATCGATCTCGAACGTGGTGAGCGAGCGGGCACCGCGCGAGAGCATCTCAATGCCCAAGGCGCCGGAGCCGCCAAAGGCATCCAGCACGCAGACCTCGTCCAGATCGAAGTCGAATGCCGACATGACCATAGATGCGCACGCCTCGCGCACGCGATCAGTCGTGGGGCGGGTGACATCGCGACCACGGGGCTCTTCGATCTTGCGACCGCGCCATTCGCCGCCGATGATTCTCATCCTCCGCTGACCTCCTTAAAGATGTGTCGATACCGCATGGCGACCGCATCGCGTAGAGGGCGCGTCGCCACAGAGTCAAGGTTGCAAGCATACCGCAAGAGCTCGACCGCGTCCAAATGGGCCCACTCGATCAATTCCTCGTCGGCATCAAGGTCAACAAAGCGCAAGGTCACGCCGCCATGCTGGCGGTAACCCAGGATTTCGCCCTCGTGGCGCAGACGCAGGTCCATCTGGGCGAGCGTAAAGCCGTCCGAGGTCTTTTCGAGCGACTGGAGACGGCCTTGCGCCGCCGATGCGCCGCCGTTGCCCTTGGAGTGCGTCATAACCAGGCAGGTGCCCGACACGCTGCCGCGGCCCACGCGACCGCGCAGCTGGTGCAAGGCCGCCAAGCCAAAGCGCTCACCGTTCTCGATGACCATAACGGTGGCGTTAGGCACGTCGACGCCCACCTCGACCACCGTAGTCGAAACGAGCACGTCGATCTCGCCACGCTTGAAGGCATCGATGACCCGATCCTTCTCCCCCGCTGGCATACGGCCGTGAAGGCGCTCGATGGCAAGACCCGGCAACGCCAGACGCAGGCGGTCGAGCTCGGTCGCCGTATCGTGCAGTGGCACGGGGACCGTCACGCGGCCCTCGTCGTCGCGGGCGATACCGGGCACGTCTTCCAGCTCATCGGCCGAGTCACTCGGCTCCACGAGCGGACAAATCACGTAGGCCTGCTGACCCTTTTCATGCGCCTCGCGGATGGCGCCATAGGCGAGGTCGCGACTCGACTCGGTGAGCACGCGTGTCGACACGCCAGCGCCAGGGACGGGCCGATGGCGGATGATGCTCGTATCCAGATCGCCGTAGACCGAAAGCGCCAGCGTACGCGGGATGGGCGTTGCCGTCATAACGAGCAGATCGGCACCGGGGCCCTTCGCGCGTAGGGCGTTGCGCTGGCCAACGCCAAAGCGGTGCTGCTCGTCGATGACAACAAGCGACAGATGCTTGAACGCAACGTTATCCGAAAGCACCGCATGGGTGCCAAAGAGCACGTCAAGCTCGCCCGATTCCAGCTGGGCATGGATGCGCTCGCGCTCTGCGGCCGGCGTGGCGCCCGTCAGAAGCGCCCAGGACATGCCGGCCTGCGAGAGCAGAGGGCCGGTCTTATCGGCATATTGGCGCGCCAGCACGCCCGTGGGCGCCATAACGCAGGCCTGTGTGCCGCTATCGGCAGCCACAGCCAGCGCGCAGGCGGCAACGGCGGTCTTACCGGTACCGACATCGCCCAGCAGCAGACGGTTCATCACGCGCCCGCCATCGCACATGTCTTGCAGGATGTCTTGGAATGCGGCCTCCTGCTCGTCGCTCAGCGAAAACGGAAGGGCCTGTTTAAGCGCGCCCAGATGCTCGCCCGCAGTGTGGGCATAGGGCACCACATCGACCAGGCCGCCGTCGTTGCGCAGACGCAGCGCCAGCTGCAGGTAGAGGCACTCCTCGTAGGCAAGACGCCGGCGTGCGATGTCGCGCTCAGCCATGCTCGAGGGAAAGTGGATCGAACGCAACGCGCGGGCATTGCTCATGAGCTTCCGCTTTGCGCGCAGCGGCGCGGGAATCGGATCGAACGGATTGCCGACGACCTCGAGCGCGCCGCTTACGATGCGGCGCATCCACGCCTGGCTCACGCCATCGCTCACGTAATGGACCGGCAGGATGGTGCCCGCAGCACGCCCGTCATCGAGCTTTTCAAAGTGCGGCGAGGCCATCTGCTTAAAACCGTAGGCAAACTCGACCTTGCCCATCACGGCCAGGCGGTCGCCCTGTTTAAGCTGCTGGGCAATCCAGGGCTGGCGGAAAAAGGCGACCTGCAACACGCCCGTCTCGTCCACCAGCGATACCTCGGTCACCTGCATGCGCGGACGCGGCTGCTTTTGGACGATGCGGTCGACCGTGGCGATGATGGTGCACACGGTACCGATGGGCGCCATCTCGATGGACCACGAACGGGTAAAGTCGAGGTATCGATGAGGGATATGGAGAAGGAGGTCCCCCACCGTCCTAATTCCCAGACGGCGAAGGGCCTCCTCACGTTTACCCGAAACATATTTGAGTCGCGCGATATCCTCGTCGAGCGCATTGCTCTGGGCAAAGCGCTCCGAGACGCGCGGCACGGAGCAGAGCTCGGACATGGGCAGATGCCTACTCGATCGAGAAGATCACGGGATAGAGCGGCTGCTCGCCACGATGGGCGTCAATCTCCAAGTCGGGCTGAGCTTCCTCGATGGCGTCGACGATCTCCTGGAAGGCCTCATCGGACAGCTCCTCGCCGGCCAGAATCGTCAGCGCGTCGCCCTCCTCTTCCTCCTGCATGCGGTTGATGCAGTCGAGCGTGACCTGCTTCACGTCGGAGCCGACCACGTCGATGGAGCCGGCGATGATACCCATGACGTCACCGGAGTGAATCGGAGAACCGTCAGAGGCACTGGAGTCGCGCACGGCGCGGGTGACCTCGCCATCGCGGACCTCGCTGATGGCGTCGACCATGGCGGCGACGGCATCCTCGAGCTCGGAATCGGGCAGGACTGCGAACAGCGCGGAGAAGGCCTGCGGGACGGTCTTGGTGGGAACGACGGCGACCTTCTTGTCGGTGCAGGCTGAGGCAGCAGCCTCAGCGGCCATGCGGATGTTGCCGTTGTTGGGCAAGATGATGACCGAGGTCGCGTTGACCTGGTCCACCGCGCCCAGCAGGTCGGCGGTCGAGGGATTCATAGTCTGGCCACCGGAGACGACCACGTCGACGCCAAGGGACTTGAGGATGTCGGCCTCGCCGGAACCGGCGGCAACGGCGACAAAGCCCAGCGCCTTGGCGGGCTCGGCGGCCTTTTCCTGATCCTCGTGGATCTTGGCGGTACGGTCGTGGGCCTCCATCTCCATGTTGTGGATAAAGACCTCATAGATCTGACCGAGCTGCAGCATGTGCTCGAGCACCAGGTTGGGGGTATTGGAGTGCACATGGATCTTGTAGTCGGGATAGGCGCCCACGAGCAGCTCACAGTCGCCCATGGAGCCTAGGAACTTAAGGCACTCGTCCTCGTCAAACGGGGCGTCGGCCTTAAACAGGAACTCGTTGCAGTAGCGGAACTCCGAGCCCTCCCAATCGTCGTTGGCCTCGATCTCAACGCGACCAAGGGCCGCGTCGCGGGCAGAGCCAGCGGAATCAAACGTGGCGGAGAAATCCTCGACAACGGTGCTGCGGCCAAGTGCTGCAGCCACAAAGTTCTCCAGGAAGATGGCAAAGCCAAAGGCGCCGGAGTCGACCACGCCGTGCTGCTTCAGAACGGGCAGCAGGTCGGGCGTGCGGGCGACGGACTGGTACGCCTCGACGACGATGGCATCGAGCGCATCCTCGGCCGAGAACTTCTTCTTCTCGCACTCATCGGCCTTGGTCGAGACATCGCGCAGGACCGTGAGGATCGTGCCCTCGATGGGCTTGCGGACAGCCTGGAAGGCAACCTTGACGGCACGACGGAAGGCGAAGGCAATGTTGGCGGACGTAATAGGCTCGTCGGCAGAGACAAGACCCTCGGCCACGCCGCGCAGAATCTGCGAGGTGATGACTCCGGAGTTACCGCGGGCACCCATCAGGGAGCCGTGGGTGATGGCGCCGGCGATGGCCTCCATATCGGCATCGGCGGGAAGGGCGGAAAGCTCCTTGGTCACCGAGGCGAGCGTGAGCGACATGTTGGTGCCGGTGTCGCCGTCGGGTACGGGGAAGACGTTGAGCTTGTTGATCTCCTCGGCCTTGTCGGAAACGGCAGCCGCAGCGATCGGAAAACAGGTGCGAATGGTCTTTGCAATCATGGGTATTTGAATCTCCGTTTTCGGATGCTAGTTCAGACGGCTCTTGAGCGCGTCGATGTGAATGCCGATCTTAAGGCTGGCGGGATCGATCTGGGCGATCTCCTGCAGGGTAAAGGCAACGGAGCTCGAAAGATTATGGCAGACGGACTTCATGTTGACGCCGTTCTCGAGCACGACGTGAAGATCGACCGTAAGGCCATTCTCGTCGGCGGAGACAAGCACGCCCTTGCGGAGGCGCTGACCGGCAAGCAGGCGCACGCTCTCGGCGCCCTGGAGCTGTTCGGCCATACCGACGACGCCATAGCACGTCATCGCGGCATAACCGGCAATATCGGCAATAACGTCGTTCGAGACGCTCAGGCTGCCGTTAATGGTCTCAGACACAAGAATCTCCTTATCTGGTGCTCGCGGCACCATCTCGTGGGAGCAATCATTGCAATATTCTACAACGAGCGCGCCATGTTGAGGTGGTGGATCGCGGGATTACATCCTCGACACGAAATGTTGATATGGCAACGTTCGCGCCAGGCGATCGCGGCATGAAAAAGCCCGCCGCATAAGCGACGGGCTTTACAACCTGGCTCCCCGGGTAGGACTCGAACCTACAACAGCGCGGTTAACAGCCGCGTGCTCTACCATTGAGCTACCGAGGAATTTAAAACCCAACGGAAAGGGCTGAGAAATTCTGGCTCCCCGGGTAGGACTCGAACCTACAACAGCGCGGTTAACAGCCGCGTGCTCTACCATTGAGCTACCGAGGAATAGGTGCGTGCTCTCAAGCAACGAAGTTTATTATACGGACGAATCAGCTCAGGGCAAGAACTTTTTTGAGAATTTTTCCGACCTAGTCATTGGGGACGTCCCCAATGAATACATGAAAGCGCCCTCAAGCGGATGTGCTTGAGGGCGCTTCTTGCTTGACTAGCTTTCGATGTAGTCTTTGAGCTTGCTACTACGGCTCGGGTGACGGAGCTTGGCCAGGGTCTTGGACTCGATCTGGCGGATGCGCTCACGCGTGACGCCAAACTCGCGGCCGACTTCCTCGAGCGTGCGGGGATGTCCGTCGACAAGACCAAAACGCAGCTCGATAACCTTGCGCTCACGATCGGCAAGCGAGTCGAGCACCTGGGTGAGCTGCTCCTGCAGCATGGAGAAGCTGGCGGCATCGGGCGGAACGATGGCCTGGGAGTCCTCGATGAAGTCGCCCAGCTGGGAATCCTCTTCCTCGCCGATAGGGGTCTCGAGCGACACGGGCTCCTGCGAGATCTTCTGAATCTCGCGGACGCGGTCGGCACTCATGTCCATCTCGGCACCAATCTCCTCGGGAGTCGGGTCGCGACCCAAGTCCTGGAGAAGCTGGCGCTGCACGCGGACGAGCTTGTTGATGGTCTCGACCATGTGCACGGGAATACGGATGGTACGGGCCTGGTCGGCGATAGCACGCGTGATGGCCTGACGAATCCACCACGTGGCGTACGTGGAGAACTTAAAGCCCTTCTGGTAGTCGAACTTCTCGACGGCGCGAATCAGACCGAGGTTGCCCTCCTGGATCAGATCCAGGAACAGCATGCCGCGACCGACATAGCGCTTGGCGATGGAGACGACCAAACGCAGGTTTGCGCTGATGAGTGCCTGCTTGGCTTCGAGGCCCACGTTCTCAATGCGCGTAAGACGACGCATCTCGGAACGCGTGAGCTCGATCTCGCCCGCCTCGGCGGCCTCGAGCTTCTCGGTGGCCTCGAGACCGGCCTCGATCTTCATGGCCAGATCGACCTCTTCGGAGGCGGTCAGCAGGTCGACCTTACCGATCTCCTTAAGGTACATACGAACCGGGTCGCCGGTCAGCATCACCGTGGAGGCATCGATGCCGCGCACGCGCGAACGCGAACGAGACGTGCGCACGGTGCGCTTCTTCTTGTTCTTGGAAGAACCCATCTCGGCGTCGGCCTGACGGGCCATCTTAAGCTCATGATCGTCGAGCGAACCGGAATCGTGCTCGTCGTCATCGAAATCGTCGGTATCGCTATCGTTATCGTCATCGTCGACGTCCATGGGGGCGTCGTCGTTACCGCTCGCGGAGATAATCTGGATGCCGCTGTTGCGCAGCGCGGAATATACCGCGTTGAGCTGCTCGTCAGATACATCGATATCCTTCAGGGCGACCTGAATCTCGTCCTCGGTTACCGAAGTCCTGTTTGAGCCGTTGCCCATGAGCTTTGCAACGTAGGATTCCAGCCCAGTACCCGTGCTCTCACTCTTATTTGGCACAGATTCTCCCTTCATAGTCCACAGGACTCATTACTTTAGCACACACATTGACGTCTATACCCAAAATTCAGACTGGATATAGGCGCGAATACGCTGGTTGACCACAACATCTAGGCCTGGTCGGCGCCCGTAGTCTCCAAACCGATCAAACGAAACGGATCCGCCACGCCGCCGATCGACTTTTGAAGCTCGCGCTGGCGCTGAGAATCTTGCATCGCTTGCATCGTCAGCACACGGCGCGCCTCGTCGTCGAGCGACCGGTCCTGGCGAAGCTTGGCCTGTGCGGCGCGCATGCGGCGCTTGATGGTGTAGAGCTCGAGGGTATCGAGCATAAACACGATGTTCGTCTCGGTGGGGTGCTTACTCGTCGACGAAATGCGCCCGGCGCTGACAAGCGACGCTGCCTCGGGACACACCGCGCGCGCCGCATCCATGCACGCCGTGGGGTCGGTGCCCGGCGTCGTCGCGAGCACGGCCCACGCGATGGACTCGTGACGCGGATCCACCCACTCGATCGAGCAGATGCGGTCGGCATACGTGCGAAACAGGTCGGGATAGCTCGTGAGCATCGTCAGCAGCTCGCGCTCCCCCGCCAAAGACTTTCGCTCCAGGTCGGTCAGCACGATCGGCATCGTCGGTGTCGCAGACGCGCCCGCTGCATCGGCAACCGGCGCCGCGCCATCCATACCAACCGGCACATCGATCGGCGGCATATCGTCGACGACCTCGACTGGCGCAGCCCCGTAGGCCTCGAGCGGAACATAGTCGTACGGATCTTCCTCGACCGGCGTGGACACCGGCGGCGTCGCCCCCGACGCCCAAGCACCGCGAGACGCCCCCTGCGAACCAGACGCCCGACCGCCCGCGCTGCCCGCACGCTCGGCCTGTGCCCGCTGGCGCTCGTAGTTCTGCTCGCGACGACGCTCAGCATCCTCGCGCTTGGCAACATCGCGAAACACGCGCCCCGAGCTCGAACGCACCGTTTCCAAGTCCAACCCCAGCAGGTCGGCAATCTGGATAAAGTACGTATCGATCATGTAGCTATCGCGCAGCGGATAGATAAGCGTCAGCGCATCCTCGAGCGCCTTGGCGCGGCCGCCAGGCGTGGTAATGTCGCTCGACTCCTGCAGTGAGCGGTACACAAAGTCCATGAGGGGCTCGGCGGCATCGATTCGCGCCTGCAGTGCCTCGCCACCATGCGCCGTGATGAACTCCATGGGGTCGTTACCGTCAGGGAGCACCACGCAGCGCAGGTCCATCGAATCCTGCTCGATAAACTGAATCGCGCGGCGCGCGGCCTTTTGACCGGCGGCGTCGCCATCGAACATATACACGATGCGCTTGGCAAAGCGGGTGAGCGTCTTTACGTGATGCTCCGTCAGCGCCGTGCCCAGCGTGGCGACGACGTTTTTGATCCCCGCCTCCCAGCAGGCGATACAGTCGGTATAACCCTCCACCACGATGGCGGTATCCTGCGCGACGATAAACTCCTTGGCCCAGTTAAAGCCGTAGAGGTTTCGCTTTTTATGGAACACGCTCGTCTCGGCGGTGTTGAGGTACTTAGGCTGTCCATCGCCCATAATGCGCCCGCCAAAGGCGATGTTATGACCCTGCTCATCAAAAATGGGAAACATCACGCGGTCGTAAAAACGGTCGGCAAGCTGCCCACGCCCACGGCTCACGGCCACGTTGGCGTCGATCATCTCCTGCGGGGTAAAGCCCGCCTGCGATAGGTGCGACACCAGCGCGTTGCGGCCCGGCGCAAAGCCCAGGCAGTAGCGGCGGCAGACGTCGCCGCCCATACCGCGGCTGGCGAAATATTCGCGCGGGCGGCTGTCCTTACCGCGCATGAGCATGGTGTGGTAGAACTGGGCGGTTTCGGCGCACAGGTCATAGATGCGGGCGCGCTTGGTGCCGCGCTCGCGGTGGGCGCCGGTATCGTGCAGCTCAATGCCGGCACGGTCGGCCAGGTAGCGAATCGACTCGGGAAAGCTCAGGTTCTCGCGCTTCATGATGTAGGTGAAGACGTCGCCGCCCTCGCTGCACGCGCCAAAGCAGTGCCACACCTGCGTGGCGGGGATAATGTGAAACGACGGGGTCTTTTCGCCATGGAAGGGGCAGCAACCCCAAAACTCATGGCCGCGGGGCTTGAGCTCAACCGTTTCCTGCACGATGGCAACCAGATCGGACGCAGCGCGAACCTGGTCTTTCTCCTCATCGCTAATCACGGATGCTCACCCCCTGCTCACCCAAGTTATGGCGAATATCGTCAATATTACCCTCGACGGTCGCAATGAGCTCGTCCAGCGAATCGAACACGCGCGAAGGGCGCAGCCAGCGCGTAAACGCCAGCGACACCGAGGCGCCGTACAGGTCGCCCGCATACCCGATTAAGTTGGCCTCTAGGTGCGCCGAGGCGGCATCGTCGGCATACGTCGGCGGCAGGCCCACGTTGACGGCGGCAGGCCACACGGTATCGTCGACCAGAACAAGACCCTCGTAGACACCATCGGCAGGCACCTGAATGCCATCGGGCACCTGAATATTTGCCGTGGGAAAACCCATGTCGGAACCTTGGTGACGACCGCCGGCAACAATACCTCGCAGCATATACGGGCGGCCGAGCAGCTCGGCGGCAAGCTCAACATGACCTTGGCGCAGCTCCTGGCGAATACGGGTGGCGCAGATCGTCTGCCCATCGACGCACAGCAGCTCGTGGCCATAGACGTCAACTCCGTGCTCGGCTCCCCATGTCTGCATCTCGGCAACGCCCGAGGCGCCGCCGCGACCCAGCCTAAAGTCGCTACCCACACGAATCGAGCGGATATCGACGATGCGCGACAGCAGCTTAAGAAAGCCCTCATGGTCGAGAGCGGCCACCGCAGGCGTGAAGGGAACGGCCACGACCGCATCGACCCCGGTGAGAGCCAGGGCATGCAGACGGTCGGCCGTCGTCATCAGTTTTTGAGCGGGCGAGGAACTCACAACTACGTCCGGGTCGGGATCGAAAGTGACCACGACCGCCTTGCAGCCGTGGTTACGCGCATCGCGAACGACCGCGTCGATCAATTCGTGATGCCCCCGATGCACGCCATCGAATACGCCGATGGCGATCGACGCGGCGTCCAGGCACGCGCAATCATCAAATGTATCGGCGGCGACGATGCGGGCCTCATCCGACTCGCCCGCGAAAAAGATACGCGCGAGCTCGTGGGAGGTCAGCATCATCGAACACCGCCGATCGCCTGCGGAAAGACGTGCTCCATAACAAAGCGACCGCCCTCGATACGGGCGAGCGCCTTGAGCCCGCCATCGAGCACGAGCGCAAACGGCGCCTTCGACACATCGAAGCCCCCAAGCGCGCGCTCAATAGGAATGCGGCGTCCGCACAGCAGATCGTCGGCAAGATCGCCCGGCAAGTCGATGCGCGTGGCGCCCAGTGCCGCAATGGGATCTAGGGCAAAGCCGGCAGCGGACTCGGCAGAAAGTTCCTCGACCGCATGGCAGGCTCCGATGGAGACAATGCCGGAAGCCGTTCGGCGCAGCGCGGAAATATGTGCCGCGTTATCGCAGGCACGGCCCAGGTCGCGAGCGAGCGCGCGGATGTAGGTGCCCTTGCTCACCGAAAACGCCACGGTCCAAACGCACGCATCGCCCTCGCCGCTCACGGCAATCAGGTCGGCGGAGTACACCTCGACCGGACGCGGGGGCAACTCAACGGCATTGCCCTCGCGGGCAGACTTATAGGCGCGCACGCCGTTGACCGAAATGGCCGAAAACGCCGGCGGCACCTGCATCTGCGGGCCCAACATGGCGCACAGGCGCTCGCGGGCATAGGCCGGATCGCGCAGGTCGGCGGCAATGGGCACTGTACGGACGGCCTCGCCTTCCGCATCATCGGTATTGGTCTCGACGCCAAACGAAATGTCGGCGACGTAACTTTTGGTATCGAGTGTAAGCATGCCCAGCAGACGTGTAGCCTGACCCACGCCCACCACCATGACGCCCGATGCCATGGGGTCGAGCGTTCCGGCATGACCGACGCGCCGCTCATGGAGGGCGCGCCGGCATTGCGAAACCACGTCGTGGGACGTGCAGCCCACCGGCTTATCGACGGCGAGCAGCATATTAAGTTGAGAAGGTGTACGACGAGCCATGTACCATCCAAAAAGTTAGAGCTCGACGGTCACCGAAGCGGGATCCTCCCCTACCAGCTCGGCCAGCATGGGAAGTGCCGCGGTGAGCGTCTCGGAAATCGTTCCGGCGTTGGTAAAGCCGGCGGCAGCGTGGTGCCCACCTCCGCCAAAGTTGGCCGCAATCTCGGAAACATCAAGATCACCCTTGGAGCGCAGGTTGCCGCGCACCTTGGTATCGCCCTCGATACCCTTAAGGAACAGGCAGACCTCGACACCCATCACCGAGCGCACCACATCGACCAGGCCGTCGCACTCATCAGAGGTGACGCCGCAGTCCTTAAGGTCGCTCTCGTACGCATAGCTATACGCCACGCGCCCGTGCGCGACCGTCTTGATACGACCCATGACGATGGACTTAAGGTGCAAGAACTCGACACGCATGCTCTGGTATACCTCGAGCGCGACGCGCGCCGGATCGGCACCGTGCGCCACCAGACGCGAGGCGGCATGAAACGCTGCGGCATCGGCGTTCTGATACTGAAAACGACCGGTGTCGGTGACCAGACCGCACAGCAGACAGGTAGCGATGCTATCACTTGCGGTAATGCCGCAATCGGCCAAAAAGCGGTCGATGATCATGGCGCAGGCCGCGGCATTGACGCACCTGAGGCTGACCTCGGCAAACTCCTCGCGTGCCGGGTGATGGTCAAAGCACGCCACGTGGGCCGAACGACGCAGCACCTCGGCGGAATTATTGAGGCGCTCGACGACCGGCACGTCCACCGAGATGAACAGGTCCGGGTTGCCGGTGTAGGCAGATGCCGGCACCAGCAGGTCGGCGCCCTCCATAAAACGGTAGATGCGCGGAACAGGATCGTCGTCTGCCAGCAGCAGGGCGATGTCCTTGTCGGGGAACACCTTCATAAGCGAAAGGCCCAGGCCCAACACGGAGCCCAGGGCATCGCCGTCGGGAGAGGTGTGACCCGAGATCGCAATGGAGGACGCATCCTCGATGAGCTCGAGGATGCGTCGTTTAATATCTGCAGACTCGCACGAGGCGAGGTCGGCGGAATTAGTCATCTAAAGCTGCCTCCTGGGCGGCATCCGCTATGGGGTAGCCGTCCTCGTCCTTTTCGATCGCAAGCGTGGCCGGAACGTTTTCCAGCGCACGTGTGATGCGCTCGGCCTCATCGGTCGAGCGATCGATGCGAAAATCGAGCTCGGGCGTGACGCGCCAATCGAGCGAGCGAGCCAACAGACTGCGAATGCGGCCCTTGGCGCTGGCGAGCGCCTCCATGACCTCATCGTAGCGGCTCGCATCGCACGACACGTACACACGCGCGAACGAACGGTCCACCGCGACCTCGACCGCGGTCAGAGTGACCAGGTCGAGACGCGGATCGGAAACCTCAAAGAGCAGGATATAACCAAGCTTCTCGCGAAGCTGCTCGCCCAGACGGCGGGTTGCCTGCGTTTGCTTCATAGCGCTACCCCCTACTCGGTACGGGCAACCTGGTCGATGCGGTAACCCTCGATCTGGTCGCCGGGCTTGATGTCCTGGAAGTTCTCCAGGCCAATGCCGCCCTCGGAACCGCTCTTGAGGCTCTTGGCCTCATCCTTGTAGTGGCGCATCGAGGCGATCTTGCCGTTGAAGACCACAATGCCGTCACGCACCAGGCGCACTTAATCGGTCGCGGCGATCTCGCCCTCCTCGACGCGGACACCGGCGGCGATACCGACTTTGGGCACCTTGAAGGTGTCCAGGACGGTCGCGGTACCCGTGGAGACCTCGACCTCGGTGGGCTTGAGCATACCGATACGGGCTGCGTCGAGCTCCTCGAGGCACTTGTAGATAACGTCGTAGCAACGGATCTCGACGCCCTCCCGCTCGGCAGCGGAGCGGGCCTTGCCGTCGGGACGCACGCCAAAGCCGATGATGATGGCGTTGGAGGCGTCGGCCAGGACGACGTCGGTCTCGTTGATGGCACCGACGGCGGAGTGGATCGTGTTGATGCGGACCTCGGACTGATCCATCTTGTCGAGCGAGTCCTGAAGGGCCTCGATGGAACCCTGGACGTCGGCCTTGATGATCAGGTTAAGCTCCTTGACCTCGGCGTCGGCGATGGTCTCGAAGAGGTTCTCGAGCGTAACGTGCTTCACGCGGCTCTGCTCCTCGATACGTGCCTTGAGCGAACGCTCATCGGCCAGGGCACGAGCCTCGCGCTCGTCCTCGAACACGCGGAACTCGTCGCCGGCGTTGGGCACGGACTGCAGGCCCAGGATCTCGACGGCGTCGGAGGGACCGGCCTCGGTGACGGCGTTGCCCTTGGGATCGAGCATGGCGCGGACGCGGCCGTAGGTAAGGCCGGCGACCAGCGTATCGCCCACGTGCAGGGTACCGCGGGTCACCAGCACGGTAGCGACCGAGCCGCGGCCCTTGTCGAGCTTGGCCTCGAGGACGTTGCCGGAGGCAAAGGTGTCGGGGTTGGCCTTGAGCTCGAGCACGTCGGCCTGCAGCAGCACGGTCTCGAGAAGGTCGTCGATACCGATCTTCTGCTTAGCCGAGATGTTGACGAACATGTTCTGTCCGCCCCACTCCTCGGGGATGATGCCGTACTCGGTGAGCTCCTGGCGTACGCGGTCGGGCGTGGCGCCGGGCTTGTCGAT
Source organism: uncultured Collinsella sp. (assembly GCA_902491915.1). Lineage (GTDB taxonomy): Bacteria > Actinomycetota > Coriobacteriia > Coriobacteriales > Coriobacteriaceae > Collinsella. The sequence goes on along the minus strand of CABUJL010000038.1, from coordinate 56 downwards.
CTTGTTGACGGCAACCACGATGGGCACGTTCGCGGCCTTCGCATGGTTGATGGCCT
>CABUJL010000037.1 GCA_902491915.1 uncultured Collinsella sp. | reverse complement strand
CATTGGCCTCGCGCGCGATGGCACTCACCGTAATGTCTGCCAGCGGCTTTTCCATGAGCAGGCGCTCGAAAGCCGAAAGGATGGCATTACGGCTGCGAATGATGCGACAATCAAGACGCGGTTTGCTGGTTGCCATGGGCGTGTCCCTTCGATATGCAAGCATTCATCAACAGATGAGAGATAATCTACGTAAGAGGATTATCCCCCATACAGCACAAATATGCCCCGCATCATGAAGAACGCACGACTGCCCTACTGCGACTTGGGATGCTTCTTCTTATTGAGTGCCGACGGAGATACGCGAATACCGTCTCCTGTCTGGCGCACATAGGCTTTATGAGCCGGCTTAGCGGTCCCAGAAGCCTTCTGAGCGCGCTTCTTGGGATCAACGGTAACAGCATTCGTGGGGTGCGGCATAGTGGGCGCAGAGGGCGTCTGAGGCGTGCGGCCGAGCTTGCGCATCACACGATCCCAGCGCGCATGGATGCTCTCGTTGTGGGCGCTCTTAAGTCCCAGCAGGGGCGCAGCCAAAATGGTCGGCGCAATAAACGTAATGAGGCGCCACAGCAGATAGCCGGCGGTCGAAGCCGACCCAAAGAAATGACCCAAGAACAATGCAAAGCCGCCCTCAGCGCCACCAGTTCCACCGGGCAGGGGGACCGCAGAGCTCAGCAGCTGGACAAAGGCGCTCGCGGCCATGACCGAGAAAAAGTCGACCTCGTGGCGGCCAAAGGCAAGCATCAGGAAATACGGCACCAGATAGAAAAACGCGAGTTGCAGCATGGTGATGACCACCGTGAGCAGCATGGAAGAAAAATGTCCGGCTGAAAGCTTGAACTTCTCGGAGAAGGAGTAGATCTCGCCATCGACAAACGTGCGCCATCCCTCGATCTTAGTGGCCGAGACACCAATGCGCTCAAGCCAATTGATGATGCAATGGGCGACGCGCGTGACGGTCTTAGGCATGAGCGCGACGGCGAAGATGCCCAGCAAGATGCAGCAGTGCCCACCAAAGCTAAAGACGCACAGCAACGTCATGTCGCCATAGCGCTCGGCAAAAAACGGCATGCGAGCAAGCAGTAGGATAGCGCCCCAGGCAACGAGGCCAAACTGGTACACGATAAAACGCGTGAATTGCGTGGCGCCGGCCTCGCCCACGTTTTGGCCGGCCTTGGTCAGGCGATAGATTTGAGCCGGGGTGGAGCCCATCATCATGGGCGTCAGGTTACCAAAGAAGATGCCACTCGCCTCGACCGAGATCAGGTCGCGGATGCCGACGGGCGAATTGGGATCGAGCCAGACGGCGATCGCATAGGCCACAATGCCAAAGAACAGGTACATGAACATGCAAAGACACGCGACAACGAGCCATGACGCCTGGACGCTCGACATAGCGGCCCAGAACTGCCCCATCTGCCCGGTTACCACCAGATAGACGATATAACCTACCAGCACGACGCCGATAAAGATGGCGCCGCGGCGTGCGCTCTTATTGTCATCTCCGCCCGAGGCCTCAACCTCGACCTGGGGCTTAGACGTATGCTGAGAGGACTCCGTCATGAGACTCCTTCTAACAGTCAAAATATCTTGGATATTGTACCCGTAAGGGCCATAGGCAGAACGCAAAGCTCTGGTTCAAACGGGAATTGCAGACGGTTGTTTGAAAATAAAAAAACCCGGCCTTCCATAGGAAGTCCGGGTATCAGATGCGTGGTAGCCCGTACCAGATTCGAACTGGTGATCTCCGCCTTGAGAGGGCGGCGTCCTAAACCGCTAGACGAACGGGCCACATGACATCTGCACTGCCGTGCTGCGAGGAAATATATTACGGGACAAAAAACGTCAGCGCAAGAAGAAATTCCAAATTGCCGAAAAATTGTCGGCAGGTTATGGAATACGCAGGTAAACTTGGTAGCTAATTCAAGTTGAGATGAACCAAAAGAGCTTCGCGCTCGTTGGGAATATCGTCTTCGATCACGGCGTCGAGGGCGGAGTTGAGAAGCTGACCCAGTTCCGGCCCGGGCTTGACTCCGGCACGGATCAGGTCGCCGCCGTTGATGGCGAGCATCTTGAGCGTATAGGGCTCCCCTGCCTTCAGCAGCTCGTGCGCCAGCGCGCGCATCTCCTCAATCGTCTCAACATAATAGAAGCACGACGGGGCCTTGCCAAGTGTGTCGGCACGCTTAAGGTCCATGAGCTCGTCAATCAGGCGGGCCGTGTCGACGCCCTCACCCGAAAGCGCGCGCATCATATTGAGCAGGCAGGAGCGCTCGGGGCGCAGCGGCTTGTCATGGTATTTGATGAGCAGGCACACGTCGCGCACCAAGTCGTGCGAGAGGGCCAGGCGATCCATAATGACGCGCGCCTTCTTGGCGCCGAGCTCGGGATGACCGTAGAAGTGTCCGCTGCCGGCGTGATCGACCGTGAAGCACTCGGGCTTGGACACATCGTGCAAAAACGCCGCCCACATAAGGCTCGACGAGGGCGCGACGCCGTCACACAGCGCGAGCTCCCCCGCCACCGTCAGCACACGGGCGATATGCACGTAGACGTTAAACGCATGATAGACACTGCGCTGATCAAACCCGCGACCCGCTGCCAACTCGGGCACGGCGGCACAGATGAGCTCGGGATAGCGGAGCATCGCGTCTCCCCCATGACCGGTCGAAAGAATGCCCTCGAGCTCAATACCCACACGCTCACGCGCCACGGCTTCGAGCAGCGGCGCGCACTCGGCAAGCGCACGCTTGGTCTCGGGCTCAATCATAAAGTCCAGACGGCAGGCAAAGCGCACCGCACGCAGCATGCGCAGGGCGTCCTCGTTAAAGCGACGCTTGGGATCGCCGACAGCGCGAATCAGCTTGCGCTCCAAGTCACCCTGGCCGTCGTAGCGGTCGACAAGCCCGCGCTCGGGATGCCAGGCCATGGCATTGACGGTAAAGTCGCGGCGCGCCAGATCGTCCTCGAGCGAGGCGGCACGCTCCACACTCTGGGGATGGCGACCATCGGTGTAAAAGCCATCCAGACGGTACGTGGTGACCTCGATACGCTCGCCATCGGAAATAGCCGTGATTCCGCCAAATTTAATGCCCGACTCCACAACCGCGATGCCGGCGGCCTCGAGCGCCGCTTTGGACTCCTGCCACAGGCCGCTACAGCACATATCAACATCGTGGCTGGGGTACCCCATCAGGGCGTCGCGCACCCAACCGCCCACGTACCAAGCCTCAAGACCAGCCGCCTCAAGCGCGCGCAGGACGCGCAGGGACGCATCGGACGGTTGAGTACCGTTGAGTGAAACATTGCACATGCCTATGGCCTCCTGCGACTATCAAATTGGCTATCGATTGCGTCTGCAAGAAGTCTAGCAAGAAACAGCCTCCACTGCACACGCAAGTCCGATAAACAAAAACGCATCCGTCCTAGTCTAAGACGGATGCGAAATAATCAAACTATTCAGACAAGGTGCCGGAACTAGCAGACCTGGCGAACCTCGATGTGCTTCTTATATTCGTCCACCTTGGCAAAATCACCCAGACCGGGGCACTCGACCACGTTGGCGCCAGTGGCCATCGAAAGGCGCAGGGCGTCCTCGACGCGCTCGGGGGCGTCGTGCCACACGGACAGGAAGGCAGCGAGCGAGGAATCGCCGGCGCACACCGTCGACAGCAGCTTGACGTCGAAGGTGCGGTTGGCAAACCAGATATGCTCGCCGTTGGAGAAGTACGCACCGGCGCCACCAAGGGTCAGCAGCACGTTCTTGGCGCCCTTGGCGTGCAGCTCGGCCATAGCGCCCTTGACGGACTCGTCGTCGCCACCGCTCACCTTGATGCCAAAGATGTCAAGCAGCTCGTCGTCATTGGGCTTGATCAGCAGCGGCTCCATGGCAATAAGGTCTGCCAGCTGATGGCTCGAGATGTCGAGGACGAACTCGGCCCCCTTGGCCTTGACGCGGCGCAGGACCTCGGCCAGGAAGCCCTCGGAAGTGTTGGGAGGCAGCGAGCCGCTGATAACCAGGCAGGTCATGTCATCGAGCGAATCGATGAGCTCAAACATCTCCTGCTCATTGGCCTCATTGATGGCGGCACCGGCATTGACCATGTTGTACTCGGTGTCGGGACCGGCATTGAGGAACACATTGACGCGCGTAATACCGTCGGTCCACACGGGCTTGACGGGCACGCCCAGGGCCTCGGCGCCCTTAACGATAAACTCACCCGAGAAGCCGGCGAAGAAACCCAGGATCGTGGTGTCGACACCATAGTGGTCAAGCGTAAACGAGACGTTGAGGCCTTTGCCGTTGGGCGTGTAGACGGCATTGCGGGTACGCGTGACGGTATTGGCAGTAAGGCCGTCGCAGGCGATGTTGTAATCAATGGCGGGATTAGCAGTGAGCGTGTAAATCATGAATGTTCCTTTCACGAAGCAACGTGTTAATGAAAGTATATTCCACGCATCGGTAAAAGGCTAGGACAACTCGGTGAACGGTGTGGAAGCGATGAAGTACGGCAGGACACCTCTCCCCCATGGCGGAACAAAAAAGGCGCCCCGGCCGAAACCGGGGCGCCGCATGCGCACGAATATGTCGCGTTTCGATTACTGACGATCGAGCTTGCGGACAGCAACGCGCTTGCTGTACTCGTCGACGTGACCGAAGTCACCAATGCCGACGGACTCGGCAACGTTGGCGCCAGTGGCCATAGCGAGCTTCATGGCCTCCTCGACGTTGTCGCGATCCCTGTACCACTTGTGCAGGAACGCAGCGAGGGTGCAGTCGCCGGCGCAGACGGAAGAGACCAGCTTGATGTTGAACTCACGCTTGGCGTACCAGATGTCCTCGCCGTTGGAGAAGTAAGCGTCGCCGCGGCTACCACGGGTGAGCAGCACGTTCTGAACGCCAGCGTCGTGAGCCATCTTCATGGCGACACGAACCTCGTCGTCGGTGTCGACCGGCACGCCGAAGATGGCCTTCATCTCGTGATGGTTCGGCTTGATGAGCAGCGGCTTCTTGTGAGCGAGCTCCTTGAGCTTGTCGGAGGACAGGTCCAGGACGACGTCAGCGCCACGAGCCTGAGCGTGCTCCATGACCTGAGCCAGGAAGTCGGGCGTAGCTTTGGGAGGCACGGAGCCGGAGACGATCAGGCACTCGAGATCGCCCGCGGTGTCCAGGATGTTGTAGAGCTCCTCCTGGTGCTGCGGCGTGATCGGGGCGCCGGGGTTCAGGATGCCGTACTCGTGCTGGCCATCGTTGACGTAGGTGTTAATGCGCGTGATACCGTCGGTCCAGACCGGGCGGCAGAGGCAACCCAGGTTCATGACCTCCTCGACGATGAACTTGCCCGTGAAGCCAGCGAAGAAGCCGAGCGCGACGGTGTCGACGCCCATCTTCTTAAAGGCGAAGGACACGTCGAGGCCCTTGCCGTTAGCCGTGTAGCTGGCCGAACCGGTGCGGACGTTCTCGTCGGGCTCGAGCGGAGAGCTCGAAACCGTCATGTCGACAGCCGGGTTAGCGGTTAGCGTGTAGAACATTTACAGTACCCCCTGTATATGTGAGGGCCGCGTGGCCGGCCCATTCCAACCACGCGGTTACCTCTGATACCAAATTAGCGAGCTGCGGACTCGAGCAGTGCCTTGACCTCGGCGGCGGTGTTGCAGGCGAGCGCCTTCTCGGCGAGCTCGTCGCACTCGGCCTTGGTCCACTGGCTGATGGTCTTACGGGCGCGCAGGATCGACGGAGCACTCATCGAGAACTCCTCCAGGCCCCAGCTGATCAGCAGCGGCTCGAGCAGCGGATCGGCAGCGGCCTCGCCGCACATACCGACCATGATGCCGGCCTTCACGCCGCTCTCGATGATGTTCTTGAGCGAGCGGAGCACGGCGGGATAGTAAACCTGGTACAGGTTGGAGATGGTGTCGTTGCCACGGTCGGCGCACATGGTGTAGCCGATCAGGTCGTTGGTGCCGATGGAGAAGAAGTCGGCGACCTCGGCAAGACGGTCTGCGAGCAGCGAAGCGGCAGGCGTCTCGACCATGATGCCGACCTCGATGTTCTCGTTGAACTTGCGCCCCTCTTCGGTCAGCTCGGCCTTGCACTGCTCGACGAGCTCCTTGACAGCCAAGACCTCCTCGACGCAGGTGACGAGCGGGATCATGATCTTGACGTCACCGAAGGCGCTAGCGCGCAGCAGAGCGCGGAGCTGGACCTTGTACTGGTCGGGATTGGCCAAGCAGTAACGCACGGCGCGGAAGCCCATGAAGGGGTTGTCTTCCTTGACCATATGCAGATACGGAATCTCCTTGTCGCCACCCACATCGAGCGTGCGGATGATGACCGGAGCACCCTTGAGCGCGCTGGCGACCTTTCGGTAGGCGTTGAACTGCTCCTCCTCGGAAGGAAGCTCAGCAGAGTCCATGAACAGGAACTCGGAGCGGAACAGACCGATAGCCTCGGCGTCGTGATCGAGCGCGTTGGGCACGTCATCGGGGTTACCGATGTTGCAGGCGATGATCTTCTTGATGCCATCAGCAGTCACGGACGGCTTGCCACGGAAGGCCTCGAGGGCTGCCTTCTCGGCAGCGAAGGCCTCGGCCTTGGCGGTGTAGGCAGCGAGCGTCTCCTCGTCGGGATCGGCCTCGACGATACCCTTGCCGCCGTCGACGACAACGGTCATGCCGTTGCGCAGTGCGGTGCAGCTGTTGGAGACCGAAAGGACAGCCGGGATCTCGAGGGCGCGCGCAATGATCGCGGAGTGCGACGTGCGACCACCGGTCTCGGTGACGATACCGGCAACGTGGGCCTTATCGATCGTGGCGGTCATGGACGGCGTGAGGTCGTGAACGACAACGACAGTATTCTCGGGCAGGACGGAGAGGTCGACGACCTCCTTGCCCAGCAGCTCGGCCAGAATACCGGTGCGGATGTCGGCGATGTCGGCCGCGCGCAGACGAAACATCTCGTCGTCCATGGACAGGAACATGTTCTCGAACATGGTCGAGGTGTCCATGAGCGCCTGCTCGGCGCAGGTACCGCCGTCAATGGCGGCGTTGATGGCGTCGGTCATGCCCGGGTCCTGAGCCAGGACAATGTGTCCGCTCATGATCTCGGCCTCGGCCTCGCCCACCGTCTCCTTCATGTGGTCGGCCTGAGCCTGGGTCTTCTCGCAAAAGACCGAAAGAGCGGACTGATAGCGCTCCTTCTCTGCTGCCGAATCGGCAACCTCGTGCGGCTCAAACGTCAAGTCGGGATCGACGGCGACCATGACGGTGCCGATACCGATGCCCTCGGAAGCGTTGACTCCCTGATACATTCCCATTCCTCTCTCCGTGTCATGTGATAAAGCGTTTTGCCATATCCATGACAAAAGAGCGCAGCTACCTTACAACAGGTCACTGCGCCCCCAAATATGAACTTAGTTGTTCAACATGCGACCCGTTTGAGTTCTACTCGCCAAGACCGCTCTTGATGAGCTCAATGGCAGCAGCCAGAGCCTCGGCCTCGTCAGCGCCGTCGCACTTGACCTCGACCTCGGTACCGCAGGGGATACCAGCAGCCATAAGGGCCATCGGGGACTTGCCGTTGACCTCCTTCTCGGGGGTGACGACCGTCACGTCACAGGCGTACTTGCCCATGGTGGAGGCGAACAGACCAGCCGGACGCATGTGCAGACCCTGAGGATTAACGAGGGTAGCCTTCTCAGAAACCATAATTGACTCCTTTTTGTGTTTAACCCCTGTCATGCATGTGGCAGGAGTCAGATTCACGACGTTGTTTATATTAACTCACATCAAACGGTTTTTCATTATGTTTCGGACGAATTGTTGGACAGATGTCGTTCCTGCACGCTCGCCCGCCGGGCGGGGCGGTTAAGTTTGCTGCTCTACAGTCCTGCGCAAGACGGAAAGCACATTAAGTGCTTTCCTTTGCGTGCGGAACTCGCGACAAACTTAACCGCCCCGCCCGGCGGGCGAGCTGCGGAAAATCGGTCGGTCCAGAGCAATATCGTGCAAACGGAATTCAGGCTGATGAACCGTTCGCGACAAAGACTCGATAGGTAGCCCCCTCTATGACCTTTTATAAGTTGCGGTGAAATAGGGACTAAATTTGGGGTTGAATCGTTTAAACAGTCCCTATTTCACCGCAACTTATGGGAGGGATAGAAAAAGGCGAAGGCCCTGGAGAGGGACTCCGCCTTTTATACAGGGGGCGATGGTATTCGCGTACCGTGGGATTAGACCAGGCGGGCGTTGATCGTCTTGGCGATCTCGGCGGCGTTGGTGGAACCCTTGACGGTGGCACGGAAGTCCTCGTCCATGAGCGCCTCGGCGACCTTGGACAGAATCTTGAGATGCGTGGTGCCAGCCTGGGCACCGGGGATGAGCAGGGCGATAGCCACGTTGACGGGAGCGCCGTCCATGGTGTCCCAACCGGTGACGCCGGAGTCGTCCTTGACGACGATAACGGCGGCCTCGGTAATGGCATCGGACTTGGCATGCGGAATGGCGAAGCCCTCCATCATGCCCGTGGTACCCTCGGCCTCGCGGGCCAGGAAGGCGTTCATCACGGCATCGGCGTCGCTCGCGACACCGGCCTTGACGGCCTGGTTGGAGACAAAGCTCAGAGCCTCGTCACGAGAAGCGAAGTCCTCGGCGACAAAGACGTTCTCGACCTTCACGAAGTCGGCAGCCTCGGCCTTGGGGGCCTCGACGGCAGCGGCCTTGGGGGCCTCGACCGGCTGAGCAGCGGCGGCGGGAGCTGCCTTCTGGTTCTTCTCGAAGTCGTACTTCTTGAAGGCCACGAACAGGATGCCACCGACCACAGCGCCGATGAGGATCGCGAGGACCCACAGCGGACCATTCTCGACAACGGGCAGGACCAGGAAGCCACCATGAGGCGCCGGATCGTGAACGTTGAACATAATGGTCAGGATCGAGGCGATAGAGGAACCGAGCATCATGATGGGCATGACGGGCCAGATGTTCTTGGTCATGAACGGAATGGCGCCCTCGGTGATGTGGGTGCAACCAAGGATGAGGTTGACGATACCGGCGTCGTGATCCTCCTGGCTGAAGTACTTCTTGCCGACAACGACGGCGAAGGTGGTGATCAGCGGCGGAACGATGCAAGCTGCGGAGACGGCAGCCATGAAGTTGGTGCCGAAGTTGTAGGTGTCGGTGCCGACACCGGCGGCCAGGGCCTCGGTGAGCATAGCGGTACCGGTGACGTAAGCAGCCTTGTTGACCGGGCCGCCCATGTCAACGGCGCACATGCAGCCGATGGCAAGGCCCAGAACAATGGCGCCAGAGGCAGACAGACCCTTGAGGAAGTCCATCATGGCGGTGTTGATGGCAGCCATGGGGCCGGAGATGCCGAGCATGACCAGGCCGACGATAGCAGTCGAGAACAGCGGGTACAGGAAGATAGCCTTGAGGCCGTCCAGATTCTTGGGCAGCTTGGAGAAGACCTTCTCGAGCAGCAAGATGACATAGCCAGCGAGGAAGCCGCCGACGATGCCGCCCAGGAAGCCGAAGCCCACGCCGGCGCCACCGGCGTCGATCATGCCGGTCTCGGCGTTAACAGGCAGGCCCTGGATGGCGATCATACCGGCAACAAAACCGGGGACGAGCGCCGGGCGCTTGCCGATGGATTCGGCGATGTAGGCTGAAAGCACCGGAACCATGAGGTTCATGGCGATGCCGCCGATGATCTTGAGCATCGCAGCAAAGCTGTTGTAGTCAGACGCCGTCGAATCGAAGGACGTAATGCCCCACAGGAACGAAACGGCGGTCAGGACACCACCAGCAACGACGAAGACCAGCATGTGGCTGACGCCGTTCATGAGGTGCTTGTAGATGATGTGGCCGATGGACTCCTTCTCCTCGACCTCGTCCTTGACATCGGCAGCAGCCGCAACCGTGTCGTCGCCCTTGGCGGCGAGCGCGCGGTCAATCAGCTTACCGGCGGCCTCAACGGACAGGGCCTTGGAAACACCAACGGAAACCATGGGCTTGCCGGCGAAACGCTCAGCCTGGACATCCTTGTCGGCTGCGACGACGACGGCCTTGGCACCAGCGATCTCACTCTTGGTGAGCTCGTTCTCGACACCGACCTGGCCATGAGTCTCGACCTTAATGGTCAGACCGCGCTCGGCAGCTGCCTTCTACAGCGCCTCCTTCGCCATGAAGGTGTGCGCAATGCCAGTCGGGCAACCGGTTGCGGCGATGATGTCAAACTTAGCCATGTGTCCCTCCTTCTTGAGTACAGCGCCCGCGGGCGCTCCCCTACACGCGCTTCGATGCGCGTTTTTCCACAACTGAAAGATACCAACCCACCGTCCGCGTGAGAAGAGCTAAGGTGCAAATCTCCGGTGAAAGGTTCTTTCATAACCGTAAACGGTAAGTGAAAGTTTACCATCAACACTTGAAACGGCAAGGTGTATCTTGTAATTGAAAATGCCCGTATACTATGGCATTGCAAATCAAGTTAGATTTTCATGCCAACCAGGAGCCATCCATGACCGATAGTAGCAAGAGCGCACTTTCCCTCATTAGCACCCATCAGGGATACAGCGAATCCGAGCAGCGCATTGTCGACTATATATTGGAGCACCAGTCCGAAGCGCCACGCCTCACGGCCGCTCAGCTCTCGCGCGCTGCCGCCACGTCCGAGGCGACCGTTTCGCGCTTCTGCCGAAAGCTGGGCTTTGGCAGCTTCCGCAGCTTTCAGTTTTCGTTGGCGAGGGATTTGGAAAGCCAGCGCAACGAGGGCCTGACCGACGAGGTCTCGCTCGACAATATGGAGCAGAGCCTTAAAAATATCCTCGCCGCCAAGGTGAGTGAGCTTAATGCGACTATCGACGGCATTGATCACGACACGTTGGCCGCAGTTGTACACGCGCTTAAGAATGCCGGCGTTATTGAGTTTGCGGCCGTAGGCAACACCAACGCCGTCGCGCTCGACGCGACGTTCAAGTTCTCGCAGCTGGGCCTTCGTTGCATGGCAAGCACCATCAGCGAGACCTCGATTGGTTTTGCGCTCACGCTGCGCCCCGGTGACGTTATCGTGCTGATCTCAAACTCCGGCAAGTCGCGCCGTCTGAATCGCATGGCAAAAGCGGCTCGCGACTGCGGCGCAACCGTGGTCGTCATCAGCAGCGACAGCAAGTCTCCACTCGCGCGCCTGGCAGACTACACTTTTAATACCGTCAACCACGAAGCACTGCTGACAACGGGCGACTTCGCGTTCTCCAAGATGAGCGCCACGATGATCATCGAGGTCATCTACAACTTCCTGCTGCCCGAAATCGAGGACGCCCGAGAGCACATCAGCTACTATGAGGAACTCATCCAACCGGATAAGGTCGTGGAGTAAAACGCGAAGTGGGACAAAATATTCAGTCTATTTTGTCCCACCAACACCGCTGATATGACCTAACCTCGAGCTTCTTCAAGCATCTGCTTGGCATGCGCCAAGCTCGCCTCCGATTGATCGCCGCTCAACATGCGGGCGATCTCGGCGGTACGCGCTTCGCCGGTTACCTCGTCCAAATGCGTCTGGGGAACATCGCCCGATTCCTTACTGACAACATAATGTTTGTCGGCCATGACCGCAACCTGCGCAAGGTGCGTTACGACGATGACCTGATGAGTAGCGGCAAGATCGGCCAGCACACCAGCAAGAGCACGAGCCGTAGAGCCGCCGACACCGGCATCGACCTCGTCAAACACCAGCGTATCGACACCGTCCGCGTTACCGAGGACAACCTTACTTGCCAACATGACGCGGCTGAGCTCGCCGCCCGACGCAATGCGGCGCAGGGGACGTGGAGTCAAGCCGGCACCGCTGCGGTATAGCAGCTCGTAGCTCGAAGGACCAACGGGCGTCCACTCAGCACGGGGAAGATCACGCGACTCCCAGACGAGCTCGGCGCCGCCCATCTCCAGGCGAGCCATCTGGCGGCAAACCTCGTGGCAGAAGCGCGGGGCCGCCATATTGCGAGCGCGCTTAAGTGCCTTGGCAGCGGCAAACAACTCGTGCTCGGCGCTCCCGAGTGCCTCACGCGCCTTTCTGATCTGTTCATCGCCATCATCGACCAGGGACAGCAGCTCTTGCGAGCGATCGCGCATGGCAAAAACATCGTCCATGGTAGGACCCCACTGACGCAGCAGGCCCTTGAGGTCGGAATACCGCTCACGCATGCTAGCGAGCTCGCGCGGATCGAAGGCGACGCCATCGCGATAGGCACGAAGTTCGTTCGCGCAATCCTCAAGGGAGATACAGGCATCCGAAAGCAAATCGGCAATGTCGCCAAGTTTGCGATCGACGGAAGCCATACGGGAAAGTTCTGCCACGGCGCTGTTCACGGCATCGAGCGCTCCCCCTTCAGAGGCAAGCGATGCATGGGCATCATTAGCTGTGGCAACCAGCACCTCGGCATGTTCGGAGCGCGGCAGCAGTTCCTCGAGTTCCTCATACTCGCCCGGTTTGGGGTCGACCTCGCCGATGCGCTCGAGCGCAAAGCGCGCTTCCTCGACGCGGCTCCCCTGCGCACGCGAGGTCTCTTCGACACGTCGAACCTCCTTAGCGGCAGCGCGCGAAGCCTTAAAGCAGGCGCGGTAGTGCTCGAGCGCCTCGAGTGCCGGGCGTCCTGCCCAGGCATCGACCATCGCAACATGATGCGCCGGATCGAGCAAGCGCTGGTGCTCGTGTTGGCCGCACAGATCCATCATCACGCCAACGCGCTCCGAAAGCTCGCGCACACTGGCGATGCGTCCGTCAATCTTCACGCGGCTGCGGCCCTCGGCAGAAAGACTACGCTGCACGATGAAGCCCTCCGTGTCGTGCGGGCCGTCAAACAGGCGCGCCTCGACGCTCGCCAGCGCCTCGCCCTCGCGCACCATAGACGAATCCGCGCGCTCACCCAAAATAAGCTTGAGGGCCGAGAGCAGCGCGGTCTTGCCGGCACCGGTCTCGCCGGTCAGGACAGTCAGGCCGGCACTCGGCAGCAGCGTCGCCTCGCGAATGAGCGCAATGTTAGAAACCTGCAGCTCATCGATCATGACGGACTCCGTAGAATACGCGGCTCACCGAGTTATAGAAGCTCTCGGGGCCGTAATCCAGCAGCAACACATCTCCGGGCCCGCGGCGCACCGCCACGCTCTCAACGGTGCCATCGCAGGTAATAAACTGTCCATCGATAGCAATCGCCGGAACGCTCGGACGATCATCAGACATAAAGATTTCGACGACATCACTCGGCGAAGTCAAGAAGGCACGGGCCTGAATGGTGTGCGGCGCAATGGGTACGCAGACCATGCCCGTATAGTCGGGGCTCACGATGGGGCCACCGGCACTGAGCGCGTAACCCGTAGAACCAGTCGCCGTGGACACGACCACGCCGTCGCCACGCAGGCGATCGATATGGTGGCCGGACACCGTGATGTCAAACTCGACCATATCGGACAGGGGGCCGCGCGTGAGCGCCATGTCGTTGAGGGCGAACGTGCGCACGACATCCTTCGTGCCATCGTCACGCACGGACACGATATCCGCGGCGATGGTAGCGCGACGGCTCACATGCAGCTCGCCGGACAGGGCGTCGCTCACAACCTGCAAAATGTCGCGCTCCTCGGGACTCGCGGCCGTCAAAAAGCCCAGGTGACCATAGGAAAGACCGAGGATAGGAATCTCGCGATGGTTGAGGATGCGGGCAGCGCGCAGCAACGTACCGTCACCGCCGAGCGTAATGACCAGATCGGAGCCGTCAATATCAGGCGTGCTCTGAATCTTCGATCGCTGGTCGGCAGCCCATGCGACCTCATAGCCCTGGCGCGTCAGCCAAAGCTCAAGCATCAGGCCGCTCTCGACCGCCTCTTGTTTATAGTAATTGGGAACCAGAAAGACCTTCATAGCGTTGCAGCTTTCTCGCTCAAAACCGATACCTGGGATTGCAGCTCATCGTCGGTGCGTTCGCCGGGGGCAAACCTCGTGCCGTACAGGAAAAACTCAACGTTGCCCTTGGCACCATGAATGGGTGACACGCACACATCGACCGGAAACAGGCCCTTGGCAGCAAAGAGTTCAACCGCCGCCACGAGTGTATCGCGGCGCACGGCGGGATCGGTCACAATGCCGCCCTCGCCCACCAGCGCCGCCGGAGCCTCAAACTGCGGCTTTACGAGCGTACAGAATGCACCCGTAGGAGCCATGCACGCCAGTACCGCATCGATAATGTTCGCGATGCTGGTAAACGAGACATCACACACAGCCAGGTCGATGGCGCCGGCATAGCCAAGCTCAGGCAGCTGCGTCACGTTTGTG
>CABUJL010000036.1 GCA_902491915.1 uncultured Collinsella sp. | reverse complement strand
TCACGAGCGGGGGCTCCTATCTTTTTAGTGCCCTCGGATTGGGTCATAGTGTCTGTCGTTGCCAAAACATCGGCGTGGTCATTGGGGACGTTCTTAAATGACTGCGGCAGATAGGGACGTTCCTTTTCTGCCGGCAGTTTGGGACACTCCTTACGGGACACCCCCTCCACAGCGCCTATGCCAGCTTGTCGATTTGCCCAATCTCCCAGAGCGGAATGTTGACGAGCGTGCCCTCGTCTCTATATGCCGCTAACGATGTTCTCACGCAGCGCTCGAGCTTGAACTTCTCGCAGGCAATCCTCAGGCTCTTTGCTTTGAGGTTCTCTGCCGCCTTGACCTCGAGCGGAAGCACGGTCCCCGCATGGTCGATGGCAAAGTCAGTCTCTGCATTGCCGGAGGAGGATGACCAATACGCGGGAGTTTTGCCTTGGAGCAAAAGCTCCTGTGCGACGTATTGCTCGGTCAGCGAGCCTTTGAACTCCGTAAAAACAGCGGGCCCGTTCAGAACAATGGCTGGCGTGAGGCCGGAGAGTGCTCCGAGGATGCCGGTGTCGATGCAGAACAGCTTGAAGCCCGAGAGATCCTCGTAGCTTGTGAGCGGTGCTCTTAGGGCGGAAACACGCGGTACCTTATGAACGATTCCATAGTCCATGAGCCACTGGAGGCTTTCCTCAAAATCGCGTGCGCGCGCCCCGGGACGAAGCGCGCCGTAGACGAACTTCTTGTTTTCCTTTGCGAGCTGGCCGGTAAGGGATTTCCAAACCAGCCTCATGCGCTCGACGATGCGGGCTGGCGCATGCTTGCCAAAATCGGATTCGTAAGCTTCGATGATTTGCTGCTGAAGCCTGCGGGCCTCGATGAAATCGTGGGAGGCGGCGAAAGCGGAGACAACTTCTGGCATGCCACCGACAACGAGGTATTCCTTGAGCAGGCGCTCGAGCTTTTCGGAAACGTTCGCCAGCAGGTCCATGTCTGCGGCAAGGATGGCATCTGCGAGCGGATCGCCATCGACGGCACGAACGAACTCGACAAACCCCATGGGGCGCATGGTAAGCTGGTCGATCTTGCCGACGGGGAACGACTCGTTTTCGCGTCGGAGCGCGAGCCCCATATAGGAGCCGGCTGCCATGATATGGTATTCCGGCGCCAGCTCGTTGAAGTATTTGAGCGAGGTGATGCCACGCGGTGCCTCTTGGATTTCGTCGAAGATGATGAGCGTGTCTGTCGGCGTTATGGTCTGGCCGCGCAGGAGCTCTATCTGGGAGATGATGCGTTTGGGGTCAAGGCTTCCGTCGAACAGCGAACGTGCGCCCGGTTCGAGCATAAAGTCAAAGCGGATGACGTTTTGATACTGCTGGCCTGCGAATTCGTTGAGAAGCCAGGTTTTTCCCGTCTGGCGGGCCCCCTTAAGCAGGAGGGGCTTGCGGTTTGCCCTAGATTTCCAAGCGATGAGTTCGTCCATTAGCTGTCGCTGCATACTGCCCCCTAACGATCATGGTTAGTATAAGACCGTCTTGGTCTTTCCATCGAAAAATGTGGGAGTAAACCACGTTTTTCCATCGAATAATGTGGGAGGCAACCACGTTTTTCCATCGAATAATGTGTGGGTTTAGGTCGGCACCTGGGGACGTTCCTTTTCTGCCGGCAGTTTGGGACACTCCTTGCTTTGGCGTAAATTAGTTACCCTTGCATCAGAAAACGGCGCCCGCCGGCGATGTTGCCGGCGGGCGCCGCGGTCGTGTAGGCGCTATTTGTTAAGTGCGTGCGTTCGAGCTCGCGTGCTACAGCGAGTCGATAAAGCGCTGCTGGGCGGCGCGTCCCGCCTCGTCCCACTTAAAGACGCCGGCGTTGTCGAGCACGTGGCCAAACACCACGCCGACCTCCTCGTGCAGGATATCGATGGCGTTGTCGGCCGTAAGCTCGTCGGCGCGGCGAGCAAAGACGTCCTCGGCCCACGCGGCATGGCTGCGACAAAGATCATCGACCTCGAGCGCACCGGCAAGATCGTAGCTGGCATCGACCTTGGCTGCCAGCAGATGCTCACGGACAGCGCCAAGCTCGGGAACCAGGCGCGGCGGAAGAATGGCCAGGCCCATGACCTCGATCAGGCCGATGTTCTCCTTCTTAATGTGGTGGTACTCGGCATGCGGGTGGAACACGCCCAGCGGATGCTCGTCGGTCGTGATGTTGCAGCGAAGCGCCAGGTAGGCCTCGTAGATTTCGCCGCCGGCATTTCCGCGAGAGTCGACGCGGCGGATGACAGGCGTTACGGTGTTGTGCGCCACGTCATCGGCTGTGTACGCGATAACGCCCACAGACTCATCGGTCCACTCGCGCCAGGCGAGGATAATCTTCTCGGCGGCGTCGAGCAGCTGGGCGCGGTCGTGCGAGCGCAGTCGCAGCACCGAAAGCGGCCACTGCAACACGGTACCGCTGACTTGGTCAAAGCCGGGCACGCTAAACTGCGAGACCTCGGTGGCATGCATCATGGGGAACTCGTGCGCGCCGCCCTGGAAGTGGTCGTGCGACAGAATCGAGCCGCCCACGATGGGCAGGTCGGCGTTGGAGCCAATAAAGTAGTGCGGGAACAGGTCGACAAAGTCGAGCAGGCAGGTCAGCCCCTTGCGGTCGACGTGCATCGGACGATGCTCGGAGCTCATGGCAATGCAGTGCTCGTTAAAGTACGCGTACGGGCTGTACTGGAAGCCCCAGCGCTCGCCGTCGAGCTCAATGGGGATAACGCGCAGATTCTGGCGGGCGGGGTGAGCGCCGCCGTCGGCTGCGGCGGAGCGTCCGGGGTAGCCCTCGTTCTCGATGCAGAGCTGGCAGGCGGGATACTTCTCGCCCAAGTTCTTGGCTGCACCTGCCGCGGCGATATCGCGCGGGTCCTTCTCGGGTTTGGACAGGTTGATAGTGATTTCAAGATCGCCCCAGTTGGTGGGGGTGCTCCATTTGATGTTGCGCGCGATGGCGGCACGGCGCACGTAGCCGGCGTCGCAGCACAGGCCGTAGAACCAATCAGTCGCGGCGCGGGGCTCGTTGACGCCCATGCGGCCGTTGAATTCCTCGTTTACAACCGAAGGCCTCGGCATCAGCACGCCCATGATGCGCATGGCGATGCGGTCGCGGCCCGATACCGTGTCCTCGGCAGCACCGTTGGCAACAGCCGCCTCGACAAGCGCGGCAAGTGTGCCTTCAAGGTCAAAGTTGGGCAGGGTATCGGGGTGCAAGAGCGAGAGTTTCTCGACCTGGAGCGCCCAGGCCATGTCGAGCGCCGGGCCCGTGGCGCCGATGCACTCCAAAATGGTGTTGTAGGCCCAGATGCGATCGTCCTGTCCGATCATCGATCGGTGGATAGCGTACTCGATCAGGTTCTGCGCAGCCTCGCGCACGTCAGTCATTACAGCCATGCCGCGTAAGCCCCCTTGTCAGAAATTGCGTAGTGGCGGGCAGAGCCCTCGCCCAGCCAGCCGTTCATCTTGGTGATAAAGGTCGACCAGGTCGAGCGGCACGAAGGCCTGGATGGTGCCACCAAAGCCGCCACCGTGGATACGGACGGCGCCACGGCCGTCGAGCACGTGCTCGGCCAGTGCCAGGGCATACATCGAGGGCTGCTCGGAGCCCAGCTTGGCAACGACATTCTGTAGGTACATGGCAGAGCTGGCGCCGGACTCGCGCGTCAGGACCAGGAACTGATCGATGTCGCCGGCGTTCAGGGCAGCCCAGCGCTTGTCGACCAGGCCGTTTTCGTACCAGTAGTGAACGGCGCGCAGGCAGGCGCGGTCGCCCAGCTTGGCGCGCAGCTCGGGGAGCTTGGCGTCAAAATCGGCAACGTCGACCTCGCACAGGCGTGCCTTGCCAAACTCGGCGGCAACGTCCTGCATCTCGCGCGGAACGGCGGCGTAGTCGTCGGTGGCGGCCACGTGGTCGGCACCGACCTTAACGAGCACGAGCGCATAGCCGTGATCCTCAAAGTTGAGCTCGAGCTTCTGGGTTTTAGGCTGAGCCTGGTCCTCAAAGTCCATGTAGGCAAGGCCGCCCAGGCACACGGCGGCCTGGTCCATCAGACCGCAGGGCTTGCCGTAATAGTTGTTCTCGGTGCGCTGGCTCATCTGCGCGAGCGCGACGGGCTCGATGGCGGGTGCGCCCCAGAGGGTTTCCATGGCGCGACCGTACGCGGCCTCGACGGCGGCAGAGCTGGAAAGACCGCCGCCCGAGGGGACGGAGCAGGTAAAGGCAAAGTCGAAGCCGTGGGGCTCAACGCCAAGGGCTGCAATCTCGTGGGCCATGCCGCGGACGAGGCTTGCGGACGTGCCCTTCTCGGACTCCTGAACGTCTAGCGTGTCGAGCGCGATTTCAAACGTAGGATAGCCCTCGTCGGCGACGCGAACCTTGTTGGAGTCGGTTGCCACGGCGATGCCGTCGACAGCGACATCGAGCGAACCGGCGATAACGTGGCCACCCTCGTGGTCGGTGTGGTTGCCGCTGATCTCGGAACGGCCGGGCGCGTGCACGTAGAGCACCTGGCGGTCGCCGATGGGGCCAAACTCCTCCTCGAACAGCTTGGTGAGCGTGGCGAATGTCTTTTCGTCGGGGGTGGTCATGGGAGTCCTTTCCTTGGCGCGCACGGGTGGGTTTTGCGTCGTTATGAGTACGTTAACAACTTGAAGCGGCATGAACCAAGTGTTCACGATACCGCGCGTTACGGGCTATGTTAACGTACTCATAACACATCGCTTGTCACTTTTTGAGAATCTGGTAATCGGTAGAAATACAGCCGTGAACGGTACTGCCGTATGGACTTATAAAGCAGAAGAGATGCAGATAGAAAAAGTAGAGTACGTTAACATGCGTCCGACGATAGCGGGCCTCGGCGCGGGATGTATTTCTGCCCGGGCCGGCATTCACGCTATTCAAATCTCGCAAGGGTGAAGGTGATCCTGTGGCAAGGCGCCCGTCCAACGATACAGGTACGCGTCCGGTCTCCATGGCCGACGTCGCCCGCGCTGCCGGCGTTTCGCAGCAGACGGTTTCGCGCGTCGCCAACGGCTTGCCCAACGTTAACGAGCAGACGCGCCAGCGCGTGCAGGCCGCTATGCAAGAGCTCGGCTTTCGTCCGAGTTATGCCGGTCGCTCGCTGCGCGACGGTCGCTACCATTCGGTTGGCCTATGCGTCAACGATGTCACCAAGTTTGGCAACCTCTCAATGATCGATGGCATCGCCAGCGCTGCTCGCGAGCATAATTGCGCCATCACGTTGGTCGAGATGTCCAAGACCGAGGAGTTTTCGCTTGCCGAGGCCACGCGTCGTATGGCCGCATTGCCGGTGGACGGCATCATCATCGGCATGAGCCGCATGGCGCCCGATTTTGAGACGTTTGATCCACTGCCGGGCATTGGCACGGTCATCGTTACCATGTACGCGCACCCGCGGGTGACCACGGTCGATTCCGACCATTACGGCTGCTCGCTATTGCTTATGGATCACCTGTTTGAGCTGGGGCACGAGCAGATTCGCTATATTGGCGGCCCGTCGTTCTCGGTCGACGAGCAATTTCGTCGCGCCGGTTGGCAGGATGCACTCGAGCGTAAACACATCGAGCCGGTAGAGCCGCTCGAGGGTGACTGGTCTGCCAACAGCGGTTACGAAGCCGGCAGGTATCTGGCCGAGCACGACCGCACCATGACGGCGATCTATGCGGCAAACGATCAGATGGCAAATGGCGCGATTGCCGCGCTGCGTGATAGCGGTCTTCGCGTGCCCGAGGACGTAAGCGTGGTGGGCGTCGATGATTCGCTCGATGATTTTGTAGCACACAACGAGCTCACGACCGTGCGATTCGATCTACATCAGCGCGGACGCGAGGTGTTCGAGCATGCGGTTCCCGAGGCGGGTACGGCAGGCAAAACCGTTGCCATTCGTATTCCCGGCCAACTCATTATTCGACATAGCACGGCGATACCGCGCTCATAGTTTGTGCAGGTAAACGGTGATATGTTGAACATCAATAACAATCGGTAAGGATGTCGGTAGATAGCTGTTGGGATGTAGTCGAGTGCTATGATAGACGGGCTCTTTTGTCTATCTAGGAGGCTTTGCCTGATGGAGATCACCAAGGATATCCGCTACGTTGGCGTCGACGATCACGACATTGACCTGTTCGAGGGCCAGTACGATGTGTCCGAGAACGGCATGGCATACAACAGCTACGTTATCTTGGGCGATAAAATCGCCGTCGCCGATTCGGTCGACGGTGGTTTTGTCGACGAGTGGCTCGGCAACCTCGAGGCCGTGCTCGATGGCCGTACGCCCGACTACCTGGTCGTCCATCACATGGAGCCCGATCACTCCGCCGGTATCGCCGCCTTTATGGAGCGCTATCCCCAGGCACAGATTGTGGCCAGCATGGGCGCCTTCCGCATGATGGTCAACTACTTTGGCACCGACTACCCCGAGCGCAAGATGGTCGTCAAAGAGGGCGACGTGCTCGATCTGGGCGGTCACAGCCTGACCTTTATCGGCGCCCCCAACGTGCACTGGCCCGAGGTGATCTTCTCCTACGAGTCCACCGACAAGGTACTCTTTAGTGCCGACGGCTTTGGCAAGTTCGGCGCCAACGACATCGAGGACCCGGAAGGCTGGGCTTGCGAAGCGCGCCGCTACTACTTTGGCATCGTCGGTAAGTTCGGCAAATTCGTGCAGACCGTGCTCAAGAAGGCCGCCGATCTGGATATCCAGATCATCTGTCCGCTCCATGGTCCTGTTCTTACCGAGAATCTGGGCTATTACCTCGACACCTACAACACCTGGTCGAGCTATCAGCCCGAGGACGAGGGCATCACGATTGCCTATGCGAGTGTGTACGGGCATCTGAAGGCTGCCGTCGAGGAGCTCGCATCTGCGCTTGAGGCTCGCGGCCAGAAGGTCTCTGTCTTTGACTTGGCTCGCGACGACATGGCCGAGGCCGTTGAGGATGCGTTCCGCTATGACCGTCTGGTGCTCGCCTCTATCACCTATCAGGGCGAGATCTTCCCGTTCATGAGCACCTTCATCCACACGCTTGCCGAGCACGCCTATCAGAACCGTACGGTGGCACTCGTTGAGGCCGGCTCCTGGGCGCCCACCGCTGCCAAGGTTATGACCAAGGAGCTCGAGGGCATGAAGGACATCACGCTGACGCAGAACAAGGTGACTGTCCTGGGTTCGCTCAACGACGCCTCACGCGCTCAGATTGAGGCCCTCGTCGACGAGCTTTCCAAGTAGCGATATTTCGCTTTTAACGAGCAAAACCACCACAAAGGGGACAGGCACCTTTGTGGTGGTTTTTGTTTAAGCGCCGGCGATGATGAGGGCTGGACGTTCGCTGTCAGTGGCCTCGGCGATTGAGGTGGCGACGGCATCGTCGGGATCACGGTCCATCACGATGGCGTCGACATCGGTCAGCTCGGCAAAGCGGTACATGCCGCGTCCGTTAACCTTGCTGGCGTCCATGAGGGCGACGCTTTGACGGGCGGCGCCGACCATAGCCGCTTTGGTCTCGGCCATCTGCGGAAAGTCGGTCGTAAAGCCGCAGCCGGGAACAAAAGCGCCGGGGCACATGACGGCAAGGTCGGCGTGGACCATTTGGAGCGCCTGCATGGTAAGTGGGCCGTACAGATAGCGATGACCTTTGCGCAGCGCCCCGCCCAGCATGACGACATCGACCGAGGGCATGCTTTCGTCGATATAATCGGCGATGGTAATGTCGGCCGTGATAACGGTGATGCCGTCGCGCTGATCGAGGAGTCGGACGAACTCGAGCGCCGTGGTGCCCGAGTCGACGAGCAGCGTATCGCCGTCATTGACGAGCTCGATGGCGCTTTGCGCGATGGCCTGCTTGGCGGCGACGTTGACATTGATGCGGCGATCCTGCGTGGAGACGGTCAGGCGTTTGTGGAGCGACACGGCGCCACCATGCGTGCGGCGCAGCTTGCCTGCTTCGGCGAGCGCGTCCAGGTCGGCGCGGGCGGTGACGGAGGACACGCCAAAGGTTTGGGCGATTTCTGCTACCTGCACCGAGGCATTATGCTCGAGCATTTCCATAATGGCGGTACGGCGTTCGTCGGCAAAAGCACGGTTGGTAGCTTGGGCCATGTCTGCTCCATTCTCGGCTAAATTTGCAGGAATTGTGTTGACTCTATTTTCGTTCATTTTCTTTTTGAGTAAGAAAACACCTTTCGATTACTTATCTTTTCTATAAAAGAAAGACGCTGAACGCACAAAATTCAATATCGAACACGCCCGCTCGGCTCAAATTCCTTCCGTTTGCTTTTCAAAAACGACTGTATTGACCTGCATGGGTTCAATATCTCGCACGTGTAAAGCCGCTGAATTTCATACAATGAGTTCAGCAAAACGCAAGGTAAAACGCCTTGTGAACAACTACGCCCGATGTCCAGATGCGGGCGAGGGAGAGGAGCAAACGCTCATGGCACTTGTTACCACCGAAAAGATGCTCAAGGACGCTCAGGCCGGCCACTACGCCGTCGGCGCGTTCAACGTCGAGAACCTCGAGTTTGTTATGGCCGTTCTGGCCGCTGCCGAGGAGACCAAGTCCCCCGTCATCATGCAGACCACCCCGGGCACCATCAAGACCGCTGGTCTGGACTACTTCTACGGCATGGTCAAGGCCGCTGCCGAGCGTGCTTCCGTGCCCGTCGCTCTGCACCTCGATCACGGCGATGGCTATGACCGCTGCATGCAGGCTTTCCGCACGGGCTACACCTCTGTCATGATCGACGGCTCGCACGAGTCTTTCGAGGACAACATCGCTCTGACCAAGTCCGTCGCCGATGCTGGTCGCGCCATGGGCGTGCCCGTCGAGGCTGAGCTCGGTAAGGTTGGCGGCAAGGAGGACGACGGTCCCGCGGTTGAGGGCGAGAGCCCCTACACCGATCCTGCCGAGGCCAAGGAGTTCGTCGAGCGCACTGGCTGCACCTCGCTGGCTATTGGCGTTGGTACCAGCCACGGTGTGTACACGAGCGATCCGCACATCGAGCAGTCCGTGGTCAAGGCTATCCGCGACGCCGTCGACGTGCCGCTGGTTCTGCACGGTACCTCTGGTGTGCCTGATGAGCAGGTTGCCGAGGCTGTGAAGAACGGCATCTGCAAGGTCAACTACGCCACCGAGCTGCGTCAGGCCTACACCAAGGGCTTCATGGCCTACATGGCCGAGAACCCTGCCTGCTTCGATCCCAAGAAGCCGGCCAAGGAGGGCATGCGCGAGATCACCGAGCTGGTTAAGATCCGCATGACCAACCTCAACTCTGTGGGCAAAGCAGAGTAACAGCAAGGGTACTCCGACTCGCTACATATCCCGGGGAGGGACGAGGGCTTAGTCCCCCAATCGTCCTCGGGCATGCAAAAAGCCTCGCTGCGCACTTCGTGCGGCGAGGCTTTTTGCCCCCTGCGGAAAGATTGGGGGACTAAGCCCTCGTCCCTCCCAGGTTGACCTACTCGAGGTCGTCGCCCTTGTGGCGTTAGGGCGGAAAGGGGTGGGGCGTTAGGGCTTCTTTGTTGGTGGGGGTTAGTATGCCCGGGCTTGGTTGGGGAATGACTTGTTTAGGGATGCTTGGAGCTTTTCGAAGGATGCTCGCAGGTTGAGATTCTGATCGGTTGAGCGTTTGGTTTTTGTGGTGGGGGAGTCGAGGAGGCCGTTTCTCTGTGTCGGGGGGAAGGAGAAAAGGTTTGCATGATTTAGGGATGGCTGCTGTGCTGCGTCGTTGGAAGAATGCATGCTTATGCGGCCTCCTCGATATCCACCAAAAGGTTGCGCACGGGGTGTGCTGCTAGGTCCCGTGCGTTGGCAGTATTATGCCGCGGCTGCTGCAAAGAAGCGCTAAAGAAAGGCTTAACCTGGTTTGGTGTTACGATGAAACTGCAGGTCAGAGGTATCGAATAACACTTTTGAAAGGTTTTGGGCTTAAGGGCTTTCTAAGGTTTGTGGCGCGGATGTGGCTCGCCTGTGTGGGGCGTGTGGATGGCTCGTTCCTAGCGCTGCGGCTCTGCGGCGCGCACCTGCTCGATGACCTTTTCCATGGTGGTATCGATGCGGTCTTTCTTGAGCTCACATTCCCAGACGGTGATGGGCGTCCAGCCCATTTGGGTAAGCGCGTCGATGGCAGCGCGGTCGCGCTCGACGTTGCGACGGAACTTTGCCTCCCAAAACTCAACGTTGCGCTTGGGCTGGCTCGGGTTGCACTTGGGGCAGCGGTGCCAAAAGCAACCGTTGACGAAGATGGCGATCTTGCGGCCGGGGAAGGCGATGTCGGGTTTGCCGGGAACCTTCCATTCCAAGCGATAGCCCGTAAGGCCCGCTGCGCGCAGGCGCTGTCGTACGAGCAGCTCAGGCTTGGTGTTGGCGCGCTTGTTGCCCTTCATGGACTTTTTGATGGCGGCGCGACGGCGGACGAGTTCACGCTCGTCGGCGGAAAGGTCCGAGGTATCGATGCCGTCCAGCAGGCCGGGCTTGGGACGCTTTTTGCTGCGGCGCTTAGGTTTACGTTTGGGCTTGGTAGCAGATTCGTCTGTCGCGGTGGCCTCGACGCCGTTAGCCTCAAGCCGGTCTTCCTTCAGCTCAATCAGAGCATCGATAAGCCCCTTGTCGGCGGGCATCCATTCCACCGTGGCAAGCGAGGTACGCGGAATCCAGCGGATATCGAGCTGGCGGTCGTGCTTCTGGGGCTCATCGGCTTCATCGGCGAGCGAGCAGTAGTAGCACTCCATGGAGAGATGGAAATCGGGGTAGTCGTACTCAACGGTATAGAAATCGCGCAGGTTGGTGACTTTTACCTGCAGCTCTTCCATGAGCTCGCGGCGTACGGCGTCCTCGGGCGTCTCACCGCGCATGAGCTTGCCACCGGGGAACTCCCAAAGTCCCTGCATGTCGCCGTAGCCGCGCTGCACGGCAAGCAGCTCATCGGATCCTTCCTTGCGAATGATCCCAGCGGCAACATGAACAGTCTTCAACAGGAGTCCTCTCTCAACATCAACACGTGGCAGGGTAGCTACGCGTACCTTACACAACGGTAAGGCAAGCGTAAGCCATATCGATGGTAGCCGACTCGTCTTCTTGCGACTATAGATGCCGTAGACTAATTGCAAGAAAGGACTCGGTATGCAAACCACGCACATGGCGACCCCGGTACTGGAGGCCGCGCATCTCGAAAAGGTATACGGAGCGCTGGGCAACGTGACGCGCGCGCTCAACGACGTCAGCTTTACCGTCAACCGCGGCGAATTTGTTGGCATCATGGGCGCTTCGGGATCGGGCAAGTCGACCCTGCTCAACTGCGTGTCGACCATCGATAGCGCCACAAGTGGCACGATCCGCATCAACGGGCAGGACGTAACACGCATGAAGCAGGCTAAGCTTTCGCAGTTCCGCCGCGAGGAGCTCGGCTTTATCTTCCAGGACTCCAACCTGCTCGATACGCTCACGGCACGCGAGAACATCGCCCTGCCGCTCACCATCGCCCGCACAAACTCGGCAGAGATCTCGACCCGCGTGCAGGACGTGGCTGCGCGTCTGTCCGTGAGCCAGGTGCTCGACAAGTATCCCTACCAGATGTCCGGCGGTCAGCAGCAGCGCGTTGCCGCGGCTCGCGCGCTCGTCACCGACCCCACCATGATCATGGCCGACGAGCCCACCGGCGCCCTCGATTCTAAAAGCGCTCGTCTGCTGCTCGAGAGCCTGGAGGCCCTTAACCGCCGCCTACGCGCCACCGTGCTCATGGTCACGCACGACAGCTTTGCCGCCAGCTACACGAGCCGTGTGCTGTTTATTCGCGACGGCAAGATCTTCACCGAGCTGCGCCGCGGCGACATCGACCGCCGAGAGTTCTTCGACCGCATTATGGAGGTCGTTGCCATGATGGGCGGTGAGGGCTCCGATGCTCTGTAAACTCGCTTGGGGCAACGTCCGCCGCGCCGGCCGCGACTACCTCGTCTACCTTTTGACGCTCACCCTGGGCGTCACGGTCTTCTATGCCTTTAACACCATCTCGATGCAGGTCGACATCGCCGGCATCGATGAAAAGGGCTTGGCACAGGTTATGGGCAGCATGCTCGGCGACCTGACGTACTTTTTGGCCGGTGTCATGGCCTTTTTGATGGTGTATGCCAATAACTTCATCATGAAACGCCGCAAGAAGGAGTTTGGCCTGTACCAGGTGCTCGGCATGGGGCGCGGGCGCGTCGCCACGATTATGGCGCTCGAGACGGTGATTGTCTCGGTCGTGGCCTTTGTCGCCGGCATTGTGCTGGGTGTGGGACTCTCCCAGCTCATGACGTTCTTTACGGCCTCGCTTTTTAAGACACAGATTGCCAATTTCCACTTCTTTTTCTCGGTGCATGCGTTCAATCTGACCCTTGCCTGCATGCTCGTAATGTTTGTGCTCACGCTACTGCTGAACCTTCGCGCCGTGCGTCGTACCAAACTCATCGAGCTTATGGGTGCCGAGCGTCGCAACGAGAGCATCAAGACACGCAACCCCTGGATTGCGATTGCCATCTTTGTCGTGGGCGTGGCGCTTGTGGGCGTGGCCTATTACCGTCTGTTACGTGATGGGTTCCCGCTAACCGCGACGGACAGCAAGCTGCAAGAGGCCATGAACCAGTTTGGTATTACGACCGCTATGGTTACCGTGGGCACCTTTGCCCTGTTCTGGGGGCTCTCGGGCATGCTCATCAAGCTGCTGCAGAGCCTGCGCAGCGTGTATTGGCGTGGCCTCAATATGTTTACCGTGCGTCAGCTTTCGGCCAAGGTCAATACGGTGTGCTTTTCGATGGGCGTCATCGCGATGCTCCTGTTTTTGGCCATCACTTCGGTGACGTGCGGTATGTCGATTGCCAACGTGATGAACGAAAACCTGGAGCGCTATAACCCTGTTGATGTGTCTCAGACGTATGTCTATTACACGCCCGAAACGCTCGACTACTACAAAGAGTATGTCAATCCGTCTGAGGCCGATCGCATGGTGTTGGCCGATAGTACGGTCGATTTGTACTCCGCATGGCACGGCGATCGTATCGATCACGATAACGTTGCAGACGGTATTAAGGGCAAGTCGGCGGACAACAACGACGAGACCGGCAAGAAGGTCAATATCGCCGATGTTGCCGGTGAGCATGTGCAGATCGATTCGTATCTGAGTTACCCAGTTGGCGGCTCGAATCCTTCGGTGACTCCAAGTGAGATGTGCAAGACCATGGGCGAAAAGCTTCCCAAGGCGTTCGGGGGTAGCAATGCCGATGCGATGGGTCTGTTTGTGACGCCGGCGAGCCAGTACAACAAACTGCGTCAGATGATGGGCGAGGAGCCGGTGCATATCGGTCACGACCAGTATCTGCTCACGTGTGATATGGGCGGCGAGCTGGTCGACATGTACACCAAGTATATGGCTGGCGGCCATGCCCTTACCTTGGGCGGGCATACGCTCAAGCCCGCAGCCGATAAGTCGGACGAAGATACGGCGGCCATCGCCAACTCGGCGATGGGTAGTAATCCGGGCACCGTCGTCGTTGCCGACGAGCTGTTGTCCCAACTTAATCTGCAGCCGTATTCCAGTAGCCTGCTCGTTAACTACAAACAGGGGATGGATACAACCGAGGCAGACGAGAGCATTAAATACACTGTGCTCGACAATCTGCTCGTTGACGGCAAGGAGTCGGGGTCGTGGGGAACCTTCATCACACGCTCCGAGATGTACACGCAAGCAGCGCAAATGAACGGTCTTATTAGCTACCTAGCCATCTACATCGGCTTTGTATTGGTTGTTGCATGCGCGGCGATTCTGTCGATCCAGCAACTCTCCAACGTGGCCGACGGCAGCCGCAGCTATCGTGTGCTGGCACAGATCGGCTGCGACGACCGCCAGATTCGCCATTCGGTGATGGCGCAGCAAGCGGTATTCTTCCTGTTCCCGTTGGCGGTGGGCTTGGCGCACTCCTTTGTGGCACTTAAGGTGATCATCGAGATGGTGAGCATATTCGGAAATATGAGCATCGGCGGCACCGTGGGCCTCACCTGCGCGATCTTCCTGGCAGCCTACGGCGGCTATTTCCTGGTGACCTACCTCATGAGCACCGGCATGGTACAAGCCGCCATAGCCACCCGCTACAGCGAGTAACAAGCGGGCAAAACCGTCGCAAAATTAGAGGCGTATGACCGCCGCGAAGGGACCAGGGGCCCTTTCGCGGCGGTTTTTGCCAATCTGGTGCGTCTCAGATACAAGTGAGTAGACTTTTTTGAACCTGCCGAGTACATCGCGACAAATGATCTATAAAACTGCAGGTCAGAGCTGTGGCGTTTTGGGGCGTGCTCGGCCTTCTGCAAAAAACCTACTCACTTGGTTTTTCTGCTAGAAGACCGCCACGAGGGAAGGCAACTCCCTTACGTCGGTTTGGACGTTTGCCCAGATAAAACCTGCCAAAATAAACCTGTCCCTTTTTGGCAGGTGGTTTCAGCTGAACGGCGGGCGGTGCGGCTTGGGTGTGCGGGCTCACAATCTGGGGAAACCGAACAGATTGGGGGCTTGTATGATCGATTCGAGGGGAAACGTGCGACCCGAGGGCATGTTTAACAGAGTGCGCCTGGCCCCCGAAGCCCGGCGCGCATACGATACGCGAGGAGTAGTCGTTGGGGACGTTCTTAAACGACTAGTCAAACAAGAACGTCCATTACAGTC
>CABUJL010000035.1 GCA_902491915.1 uncultured Collinsella sp. | reverse complement strand
CGATGAATGAAGAAGCGTTGCTGATGGCGTTGGCGATAGGGGGCCACACGATAGTCGCTCCGATGCCGAAGACAATGCTCAGCGGAACCATCGCCAGAAGGGCCAGGCGGGGTCCGCCGTAAATCCGGATATACTCCGATACCTTTACGTCGATCAGTTTGTTATAGAGCCAACCGCAGAAGCATCCGATGAGTACGCCGCCGAAGACGTTGACATCGGTAACTTGAAGACCCAGTACCGTTGCCTGGCCAGTGCCATACAGACCCATCGCGCCAGCTTTTGCCAGCTGATCGGTGAGCGTCAGGTAGGCGTTGTTGACATACAGGAACATGAGGTAACTAATAAGTCCAAACACTGCCGCGTTGGATTTTTGCTTCTTTGCGAAGCCTGCCGTTAGGCCGACTGCGAAAATCACCGGCAGGTTGCCGATCACCGCGGAGTTGGTTGCCGCGGAGAGCAGCGTGCCCAGATCTGCGACAACTCCGCTGCCGAGCGAGCATACCGTGGCGATGGCCAAAATGATGCCCGTTACCGAAAGGTACAAAATAGGGTCGACGATAACGCGGCCAAAGTTCTGGAAGGCCGTTTTGACTTTATCCATCTCTTCCCCTCTCCTAACTAATCTCGGGGGCTTGCCCCTTAGGCAGAGACGACACTCGCATACTTGCCGGCGTCAGGTGTTGATGTCGCCTCTGTTTACGGATTTCATGATAGTTGGGGTGTTTGCAAACAGGGCGGGCTGGAACAAACGGTTCTTAAAAACAAGTGCGACTAATCTATTTCGTTGTTACTATCTTTCCATTTCGGTCAGCGGTATTCATTTTTAGGCAAATGGCTTTGGACGCGAGTGACTAGCTACGCCTTGATTTGCCAAGTTTGAAATCCATCCATCTCTTTTTAATAGGCTCTTGCCGCCCGGGCGTCCCGGAAGAAAGGAGGAGGAGCGGAAGAAGCATTCCGATCCTGTGCGCGTCCATTTCCTGTGACAGCAGGGTTTCAAGCAGCTTTTTCGCTTCATCGAGGCGCAGGGGCTGCCTTTCGGCTCCCTGCGACCGCGGGACTGATATTGCATCGCTTGCGATGCAACTGTTGAAGTCAAGCAATCGTTGGTCGAATTTTGGTCGAAATTGGCATGGCATTGATTCAAGCATTTTATCAAAATATGTTAATCTACCTGCGCATATAACGGTATCAAAGAGCTTCAAAAGGTGTCGATAAACATCGATATTCTGTTCTCATGACCCGAAGGTCGTAGGTTCAAATCCTGCCCCCGCGACCAAGACTTTTGTAGCCAGGAAGCTTAACGGCTTCGGCTTATAGGACAAAAAGTGTGTCCGCTTTGGGGGCATCGGCGCAGGTCGATGCCCCTTTTTCAGCCGTTTAAAATCCGCGCCCGCTTTTTACCGCTCGGACAGAATGTGTGTCCGGTTGCCTATCGTTCTCGCGGGTAGATAACCTTTTCCGGAACCGTAAAACCCTTTCGGAAGAGGTACCCATGAAGGCCGTTTATTGCCCCTACTGCGGCGGTCGGACCAAGCGCAACGGCAGGACGTCTTCGGGCTACTGCGCGTGGAAGTCGCGCCCGCCGAGCGCGAGCTTTGCGGCGGACATGGTCACGTTCTCGTATTTAAACCCGAACTACCTGCCCTACTCGTGCACGAACCTTGCAGGCATTTCCGGCCTAGGGAACCTCTTGGGCGTGCGGTCGATGGGCTACGCGTTCTCGTCGTGCACCTTCGCAACCATCGACTTCCGGGGCATCGACCCGTCCAGGCTCACGAATCTGTTCTGCACGTTCTTGGGGTATTCATACCTGACGATGATTTACGCGGACGCGACATGGGCACTGCCAACGAGCGGCATCACGGGTTCGCAGTGGTTCTATTCCTGCTCCACGTCGCTCGTCGGCGGCAACGGGACCGTGTGGGCAAGTAGTAAGACGGCCTGCTCGTACCTGTGCGCCGAGGTGGCTGGTACGCTTGGGTACATCATGGCTTCTCAGCAATGAGTTTGGCCTTGGCCACTATATCGGTATTGGCCATATCTGAGAACATTTCGTCGACGAGCCGAACGTAGAACTCGTAGGCTTCGTAGCGAGATGCTTTCAGAGCGCCTTCGGCTTCCCTCAAACGCAGCCCAGCATCTCTCGCTTGCGCTTTTCTTGCCATCTGCTGCATGACTGGTTCGTCACCGCCTTTGGAATCATCACCTCTCTGCAGTTTCGCCACCTCCGCATCAAGGCGCGTCATCAATAACTCGTATTCACTCTCACCAACATTTGAGAGGCTTTTCAGCAAGTCTTTGAAAGTTCTGGCAGTGAGCATGCGATTTAGAGCTGCCCTGCAAGCATTAAGTTCTGCGTTGGCTTTTTCGACCATATCCTGGGCAATGAAGGCACTCCCTGCAGATGGCTTCTCATTCTCCAGCGTGGTCTTTCCAAGCGGCCACTCTACGCTTGCCTTCCCCGTGATGCTTTTAAGTGCGGTGACTGCCCCGCTCTCCAATCCAACGATGTCGGCGACATCTTGGAGCTCGTACGAATCGCAGTCCGTTTCGCCGATTAGATAGCCGATTGGTTTTCCGAAGAAATCGGCAAGTTCGACCAAATCAGTCCAATTCGGGAAATGGTCTCCCTTGAGGAAGTGGCTAATCCTTCGCGCTATGGCCTTGCACGCCTGGTCCGTCTTCTTTACGCATTGAGCATCGATGCTCGATTGGTTTTCTCCTCCGTAACGCCTTTCGTACATGAGCCTCGCGAGCTCGATTTGCGAGAGGCCAACTCTACCGTCCGTATTGACGAAACTCCGCATTAAGCTTGCAAGTCGTTCTGGAAGCACATCTTCTGGCTTATAACGGCGGACATACATTGTCTGAATACCCTTTCTAAATAGCGCAGCAGACATATCTTAGACATTTACTGTTTACTTGTGCAGTTGCATTATTGACCCAAGTAATCAAGTAGCCAGCGGGCGGTCGAGTTAGGAGGACACGATGACGGATTGGGACTACGCGCAGCTGTCACATATTGCAAAGGAGTCGGGCGGACCAAGGGCGCTTATCGCAAACATCAGAAATGGGGGAATTGCCACAGGAAGGTGGCAGGGTTGCATTGTTGGATCTGCTGTAACGCTTGCCATAGGGAGTATGGGTTTGTGCCTGTATAACAGGCACCAGAAGAAGCTGGCGCTTGCCAACGAGAGCGCCGAAATCCTTGAGTCGAACATCGAAGCCTACGATGCCATCCAAGCGGAGGGGGCCACGGGCGCAGCCGATGAAGACGAGCAGAGTATTCGGGATGAAGGACTAGGTGTCGAAGCCGCCGTTTAACGACGAGCAATATTGCTAGCCAATTCAACGATATAAACCTAGAAGGGTCGAGCCCCCGGCACAGCGCCGAGGGCTCGCTTTCGTTGCGGATTGATTACACTGGGCGGTCTTGAGCTCCCGATACGTCGGGCCGCCCTTGCTGATGTTTACTTAAAAGTGGTCCGAATGGTCAAGCTAGCGTACTGGACAAGGATCTTCGAAAAACGCTTCGAGCTGACGGCGGCGCCCTTTGATGCTAAAAGGCATCGGGCCTGCGTTTCTATAAGGCCGGCCACCCAATTAAGAGCCATCAGGACGCATGGCTGCGGTACATCGAGGGGCGGCTTGGATGGGCTATCGAGATGAAAAAGATCGTTGCGGAGATCGGGTTTTAAAAACGCTTCGGCAATTTACTGGCTTATAGGACACACTTTTTGTAGCTTTCAACTATGAGTCGACTGTTTTCCGACTACAAAACGCGGGGATGCCATCGAAAAGGACACTTGCGGTATCCAGAGTCGGGTAGGGATGGATGCCGCAAGTAGAGAGTCCAATGCAAGTAGAGAGTCCAATATTAGATGATGCGCCCGGTAAGGTACCCAGACGCATCGCGGTCGGTCTGTTGGAAGCCGTGCGTCTGACGGTGAGATCCATCACGATGTTACAGGGCATGCCATCTTGCGGTCTTTCCCGTTCCGTCGCTATCGATGGTCTTGTCTACCTTCTTCATCTTCGCTAACAGGTTCGACACCTTCTTGGCCTTTTGCGCGTCGGTAAGGCCCGAGGGGAGAAGATCGTTGATGAGGGCGGTGATTTTCGCACGTGGTGCGGGCCCCGTTTCTGAGAGCATCTGAATGACAAACGCCTTGCAGGCCTCTTCATTGAGGCCTTTGCTGCGCGTGTAAGACACCTCCTGCCCCGTCTTCGAGGCAAGGGCGTTCGTGATGGAGATATGGGGGTACCTGCCTTCGATAAGCTTGAGTCGATGCAGCTCTGCGGCCTCCTCGTTCGTGATTTCCTCGCCTTTTTGAACCTTGTCCAAAAGGTAGACGACGTCCATCGGAAGGTCCGGTTTAGCATAGAGTAGCCTGCTGTAGCTCTCATTGATGGTCTTACCGTAGACGCTTACGCGCACGCGGGTTGGATCCGAAAGGTCGTAGGTGGGTAGGGGGAAGTATCGCTTTCTCTGCATCTGGAATACTTTGGGGATTCCCATGGCGATGGTGTCAATCATGTCCATCTGCACCATCGCCTCGGAAAGGAAGGGGTTGCGGTAGTAGCTTGGCTTAAAACCCGGCCGCATCGCATTTTCGATTGTCTCCGGAATGAAGGACCCTTCGTTTAGGAACACGAGGTGATCCTCGAATTCCTCGACATTGATTCGCCCCTGCATGGAATAGTCCTGATGGGCGATACAGTTGTTCAGGAGCTCTCTGATGATCTCGGGTTCGTACTGGTCAGCCTCAAAGGGAAACAGGCTCGCGCCATTTGCGTTGAACCGGTACTTCTCGTTGCGGATTTTCCCGAGTACCTGGTCAATCGCGAGAAGGAAGGGTGGTTTGAAGTGCTCGTAAGAGGTTACCGATCCATTGGAGGCATAGAGAGTCCAGGTGATGCGCGGGCTCATCCCATCGAGCAGACGGGTGGATTCTGGCCTTCCGAGCAGGATGAGTGTCGTCGGGGTGATCTTGCCGTTTCTGGTTAGGTTTGCCATGTCGAGAATCGTGCGGTCATCCATGTCCGCGAACGCCCCGGAATGCCGCCGGTGCTTGGAGAGAAAGAGCTCCACCGCTTTCTTCACGGCTTTGGGGTCGAGGTCCTCGAAGGTTGCTTCTTCGATTTCGAGGGCACTCCAGTCCGGCCTCCGCATTTGGCGTATCTGCTCGTACTTATCGATGGGGAGTGGCCCGAGTGATTCGCCCTCGCGCGCCCATGCCGCATTGTTGAACGCCGTCGGCATGCCTGGCGTTGCGGCGGGGATTTGAAACGCGAGGACGCGTTTGCCGTCAATCCTGAGTTCATGGATCTCTCTCAGGGTGAGGTGGTTGTTCGCGCGGTCCGCAATCTCCTTTTTAAGGGATCGAAGGTTGGCCGGATTTCCTTCTCGGTAAGCGGTTCCGCATGCGACCTTGTCGTTGTCCATACCGAAGATGAGCCAGGCGTCTTGTTTCCCGCGCAGGACCGCTTCGTTACTCAGGGCGGAGAAGTACTTCCCGAGGTTCTTGAAACTGAAGTCGTTTTTCGCTTCCTTGAGCTCGATAACCTCGCTCTCATAGGGCTTCTCGATACGGGCGATGAGTTCAAGGACGTCGTGATCGCTGTAGTACAAGATCGCTCCTAACGGTCTCGTGGCTGATATTTAGTCGTAAGATACGACTAAATATCGAAATTAAAGTCATTTTAGTCCAATCTAACGACTAGAAATAAAGATGTTGGACTGTTTATAGGACTAAATACTGTGGAAGGCACGGCTTTAGTCCAATCGCTGTTTGACGGCCCGCCATATCCATAACCCGGAGGTCGTAGGTTCAAATCCTGCCCCCGCGACCAAGAACTTGCAGCTCGTCGGCCTAGCCGGCGAGCTTTTTTGTTATTTCGGGACCGTGTTTTCGATCCAATTCTCGGCCTCTCAAACAAAATCTCGATCTGTAACATCTAGACCCGATTTGGGCGGCTAGGTGTTACAGATCGAGATATACCGGTGGGCTTGGTCGTGTTTGTCTAAATCTGTAACACGAGGGACGGTTTTTGCCGAGTAACCGTTACAGATTGAGATTTTCTAGCAGGCGGGTTTGGTTTGTCTCGATCTGTAACAGGTTGGGGTCAAAAGTAGGTCTAGATGTTACAGATCTAGATTGTTGAGGATGGGTTGAGAGGAATACCTTGATTTGTAACAGTAAGACCCGGTTTTGCCGCGTAACTGTTACAGATTGAGATAAACCGACGGGCCGCCCCGCCCCATCCACCTGCCGCTACCTGTTATCCGCCGATTTCCGTTGCGCTGTTGTATTCCCATGCCATATCCTCTAGACAACTACGCGGCATCATCGCCGCCGCGCCTACAAGAGAGGAATGTCCATGACCGCACCTGCATCCAAGCTGCTTCAGCCCATTACGGTTGGCCCCCTTGAGCTCAAAAACCGCATTATGTTCCCGCCGCTGACCACCGGCTACGAGGAGCGCGACGGCTCCATTGGCGAGCGCAGCCTGGCTTTTTACGAGCGCCTGGCCCGTGGCGGCGTGAGCTACATCGTCATCGGCGACGTTGCTCCCGTCATGACCGCAAGCCCCACGCCCAAGCTGGCGACCGACGCCCAGATCCCCACGTTTAAGGCGCTGGCCGACACCGTTCACAAGCACGGTGCCAAGGTCGCGCTGCAGCTGTTCCATCCCGAGTACGACGTGCCCGGTGTCGGCCGCATGGTCATGGGCTCCATGGCCGCCGCCAAGGCCGCGCAGGAGGCCAAGGCCGCCGGCGACGAGGAGACCTTTGCCGCCAAGATGGCCGAGTCCAACGAGATCCGCAATCAGGCATACGCCAAGCTGCACCACGACATGCAGCACTTTGTGAACGAGGCGAGCGTAGAGCAGCTCACCCAGATCAAGGAGGCTATCGCCGCCTCGGCCGCTCGCGCTCAGCAGGCCGGCATCGACGCCATCGAGGTCCACGGCGACCGCCTGGTGGGTTCGCTGTGCTCGGCCATCCTCAACCAGCGCACCGACGAGTACGGTGGCTCGTTCGAGAACCGCGCTCGCTATGCGCTGGAGGTCGTCGCTGCCATTAAGGAGGCCGCGCCGCAGCTGATGGTGGAGTACAAGCTCCCCGTGATCATGGAGAACCCCGACGGCACGCCGCGCGGCAAGGGCGGCCTGCAGCCCGACGAGGCCTGCGAGTTTGCCAAGCTGCTCGAGGGCGCCGGCATCGACATGATCCAGGTCGCGCAGGCCAACCACACCGGCAACATGGGCGATACCATTCCGCCCATGGGTGCCATGCCCTACAACTGGACGCTGCCGGTGGCCGAGCGCGTTAAGGCCCTGGTCTCCGTGCCGGTGGCCACCGTCGGCCGCGTGGTCTCGGTCGAGGCCGGCGAGAAGATCCTGGAAGACGGCGCGGCCGACATCATCGCCTATGGCCGCTCGCTCATGTGCGACCCCGACATTGCGCTGAAGGCTGCCACGGGTGAGCCCATCCGCGAGTGCCTCAACTGCAACAAGGGCTGCGTCGACGCGATTCAAAACCGCAAGCACATCTCGTGCGTGCTCAATGCCGAGAACGGCGACGAGGCGACCGTTGCCATCAAGCCGGGCGAGGGCGACAAGAAGATCGCCGTGGTGGGCGGCGGCATCGCCGGCCTGGAGGCCGCGCGCGTGGCGGCCAAGCGCGGCTACGATGTGACCGTCTACGAGGCGAGCGATCATCTGGGTGGCCAGATTGTGCTGGCGGCTGCGCCTCCGCGCAAGGACGAGATCATGCGCTCGGTCGAGTACTACGAGAAGATTCTGCCTGGCCTGGGCGTGAAGGTTGAGCTCAACCACGTCGCTACCGCTGAGGACCTCAACGCCGCCGACGCCGCGATTGTGGCCGTGGGCGCACACGACGTGGTCATCCCCGTTCCGGGTGCCGATTCGGACAAGGTCGTCTCGAGCTGGGACGTGCTGGCCGGCAAGGTTGAGCTTACGGGCCGCGTCGCCGTCATTGGCGGCGGCCTGGTGGGCACCGAGACTGCCGAGTACCTGCTGCAGCACGGCTGCGAGGTGGCGATCGTGGAGATGCTCGACAAAATTGCCGCGGGCGAGTCCGAGACCATTCTGCCGCTGATCATGAGCGACTTTGCCGAGCACAACGTGGAGCAGCACGTGAAGACCCGCCTGACCGCCATTACCGACGAGGGCGTGGAGGCTGTTCGCACCACCGAGGACGGCGCCGAGGAGTCGGTGAAGATCGCCTGCGATTACGTGGTGATGGCCGTGGGCTCCAAGGCCAACGCGTTTGACCTGGATAGCGTGACGGTGCCCGTGACCTGCGTGGGCGACTGCTCGGGCGAGCGCACCGCCGACATTGCGAGCGCCATTCGCACGGCATATCACGCGGCCAACGAGCTGTAGCTGACCATCGCAGCGGGGCGGGGCGGTAGCACGGATTCGCCTCGCCCGACTGCGTCCCATCGGGTGTCAACCGGGGCGGGGTCTGCAAGCGCAGCAGGTCCCGTCCTTTTTGTTTTGCTCGGGTGGATGGCAATGCGCGGTAATCATGAGAAGTGAGGCGTCACTGCCCTGCAGGCCGCTCAAAATTATTGGGGGAGAGGTTAATAATTATTCCCTCTAGACCAAAGGACATAAAGAGATGCCAATTTTGTTGGCAAACGAATGACGATTAGCTGCGAGCTAGCTACCAGCGTAAATAATCGATAAAGAAACGCCGTAAATAGGTGTCAAATGCCCAGATAATGCCGCGTCTATTTTAATTAACTGCTTTGAGCAAACAGCAAAATGCTACTATCTAGCGTGCACGTAAGAAAGCAGATTAACGGTTAAGGCTAAGAAGTGGCAGGTATGTCGGAAGCAACTAGGACTCGCACGCATACGCCCGAGGTTAGGCAGCGTGCCGTCGAGATCCTCCAAGAGGGGGTCGGTCACCGCGCCCTCGCTGCAAAGCTCGGCATTCCCCAGGCCACGGCTCGTCAGTGGGCCCGTGCATATGCCGTGGGCGGTGCCGACGCTGTGCTCAACGCGGGCGCTCGCCATCAC
This sequence comes from uncultured Collinsella sp., assembly GCA_902491915.1. Classification (GTDB taxonomy): domain Bacteria; phylum Actinomycetota; class Coriobacteriia; order Coriobacteriales; family Coriobacteriaceae; genus Collinsella. Next base: position 5,788 of record CABUJL010000035.1, on the reverse strand, counting down.
ACCTATTCGTACGACGTAAAGCTCGCCGTGGTTAAGGACCGTCTGGAAAACGGCCTGACGGTTCGCGAGGCCATGATCAAGCACAAGATTCCCAGCGAGTCTTCGGTCAAGGCTTGGTGCCGCCAGTATCGCGATGGCGGTGCCGACGCGCTTATCGATAAGCCGCGCGGTCGCAAGCCGCGCGTAAAAAAGGCGGAATAGCGAACGGGATGGTGCGCCCACAGGGGCGCATTTTTCTTGCCGCCCCTCTGCTCCAATGCGGACGTGCCCTTACCCCGTACGCCTAAAACTCCCCAGTTGACCGAAAACCCGCCGCCGCTACTCCTCAATTGAGCTATAACGTTAAACAATTGCAGCGTTTTTGCATGGGGGAGTGATGGTATGACGCTACTGTATTTCCTTACCCTGTTTCCGCTGGTACCGGCGCTGGGCATGCTGCTCGCGCGCGGTGACCGCGCCCGCGATGCGGTGGGGCTCATAGGTTCCGGCATCATTATGGCGGTGACAGTTGTAGTCGCCGTCATGTTTTTTGGCGCGGGCCCGCAGAGCTTTGAGGTTGCCCCCGGTACCTCGCATGTGCTCTCGATCGTCAGCTCCGCCATCGATGTCATCCTGTGCGTCGTCATCCTGTACAACGCGTTCAAATATAGGAACGCGCTCACCACGGTGCTCGGCATAGTCCAGCTGGTGGGCTCGCTCGCCTTTGCAGCCATGACGCTGCCCGCGGCCGAAGCCGTCACCGCAACGCCGCTCTACCTGGACTATATGAGCGTGATCATGGTCCTCGCCGTCGGCATTGTCGGCAGCCTGATCTGCGTGTATGCCCTGGGCTACATGAAGGACTTCCAGGCCCACGACGAGCACGAGGCCGCGCTGCGCGGGCAGACCGCGCCCGACCGACGCCCGCAGTTCCTGGCGCTTATGTTCCTGTTCCTCTCGGCCATGTTCGTCATCGTGACGAGCGACAACCTTGAGTGGCTGTTCTGCGGCTGGGAAATCACCACCGTGTGCTCGTTCCTTATGATTGGCTATACGCGCACGCCCGAGGCCATCAAGAACGCCTTCACCCAGATCATCCTCAACATGCTGGGCGGCATCGCGTTTTTGGCCGGACTCATGTACCTGCACGTTAACGGTATGCCGCTGACCATCTCGGGTATGATCGAGCTTTCCGGCGCCGGAACCGCGCAATCCGCGCTGCTGGTGATGCCGGTCATCCTGCTGTCGCTCGCCGCACTCACCAAGGCCGCACAGATGCCGTTCCATACCTGGCTGCTTGGCGCCATGGTCGCCCCCACGCCCACGAGCGCCCTGCTGCACTCGTCCACCATGGTCAAGGCCGGCGTGTTCCTGATGGTCAAGCTGAGCCCGCTCTATGCCATCTATCCCGTGACCGGGTTTATGGTCACGAGTGTGGGTGCCATCACGTTTTTGCTCGCTGCCCTCATGGCCATCTCGCAGAGCAACGCCAAGCGCGTGCTCGCGTACTCCACCATTTCCAACTTGGGCCTCATCAGTGCTTGCCTGGGTGTCGGCGCACCCGAGGCCGTGTGGGCCGCCATCTTCCTGATCCTGTTCCATACGGTGGCAAAGTCGCTGCTGTTCCTGTGCGTGGGCACCGCCGAGCATCATATCGGCAGCCGCAATATCGAGGACATGGACGGTATGTTCAGCCGCATGCCGCACCTGACGCGCCTGATGATGCTGGGCATCATGGGCATGTTTGTGGCGCCGTTTGGCATGCTCGTGTCCAAGTGGGGCGCCCTGGTGGCGTTTGCCCAGACCGGCAACGTGCTCATGATCATGGTGCTTGCCTTTGGCTCGGCCGCGACGTTTTACTTCTGGGGCAAGTGGCTCGCCAAGCTTTCGGGCGTCGACCCCACGGCTCAAAACGTTGAGGTCAATGTCCATAAGACCGAATGGATGGCCCTCAACACCATCGCCGCGCTGCTGATTCTGTGCTGCGTGGCGTTCCCGGTTATCTCGAGCGGCCTGGTGTCGCCTTACTTGGCCATGGTGTTTGGCCGCGTGCCGTACGTTATTGGCAAGGACGCCATGTACCTGATGGTGGTTATCGTGGCGTTTATCGCCGTGGTGCTGCTGACTTCATTCCGAGTGAGCAACAAACCGCATGTAAACGTATATCTTTCGGGCGTGGGAACCGACAAATATCGCCATTTCCGCGGCTCGATGGGACGCGAGGTGAAGGCCGAAAAGCGCAATTGGTACTCGGAGGACGCCCTTGGCGAGAAGCGTATTGGCCCCGCGGGCAGCGTCGTGTGCTGCAGCATTATCTTGTTTGCGCTGCTGTGTTGCGCGTGGATTGGACCCGAGCGACTTGCCATGAGCGCGCCCTCGGTGTTGCGCGGCAAGTATTTCGAAGGCTCGGGCGTCGTGGGCATCTTTATAGGCACCGTGGCGTTTGTCCTGATTGCGCCGCTTCTGGGCGGTCTGATCGACGGCATCGATCGCAAGCTGTCCGCCCGCATGCAGGGCCGCGTGGGCCCGCGCCTGCTGCAACCCTTCTACGATGTGGCCAAGCTCCTGCGCAAGGCCCCTGCCAGCGTAAACACCATGGACGATACCTATATGGCGTGCGCGCTCATCTTTACCGTCGTGGGCGGCGGCATCTTTGTGTCGGGCTCCAACACGCTGCTGTGCGCTTTTATGGTGACGCTCGCCGCGATCTTTGTGGTGCTGGCGTCCGCCTCGACGCAAAGCCCGTTTGCTCAGGTCGGCGCCGACCGCGAGCTGCTGCAGGTCATGAGTTACGAGCCCGCTGTTCTGCTGATGAGCGTGGGCCTGTACCTTGCCACCGACAGCTTCGATTCCATTGCCGTGACGGGGCAGTCGGCCCCCATCGTCGTGTACAGCGCGCCCATTTTCCTCGCGCTGCTCGCGGTGCTTACCATCAAGCTGCGCAAGTCGCCGTTTGACCTTTCGTACTCGCATCACGCGCATCAGGAGATTGTCCAGGGCGTCGCCACCGAGATGAGCGGCGGCACGCTGGCCAAGATGACCCTTATGCACTGGTGCGAGACCGTGCTGTTTTTGATGTGGGTGGGCATGTTCTTTGTTTGGGACAACCCGGTGAGCTGGGTTGTAGCCCTGGTCGTGATGGCCGCGACGTATTTTGTCGAGGTCCTGGTCGACAACACCTTCGCGCGCAGCACCTGGCGCAGCTGCTTTAGGCTCGGATGGGGCGTGGCGCTGGTGTTTGGCCTGCTCAACCTTATGCCTATCCTCGTTGACGTATTTATTTAGGAGGCGGCATCCATGGATCATAAAATGTCGCGCTCGCCGTGGGTTATTCATTACGACGGTTCGAGCTGCAACGGATGCGATATCGAGGTGCTGGCCTCGCTCACGCCGCTGTTCGATGCGGAGCGCTTTGGCGTGGTCAACACCGGCAACCCCAAGCATGCGGATATCTTTTTGGTGACGGGGTCGGTCAATGCCCAGAACCTGCCTGTCGTGCGCCAGATCTACAGCCAGATGCTCGAGCCCAAGTGTGTGGTGGCATGCGGTATCTGCGCGTGTTCGGGCGGCGTGTTCCGCGATGCCTATAACGTGATCGGCGGCGTGGACCGCGCGATTCCCGTGGACGTGTACGCGCCCGGGTGCGCCGTTCGCCCCGAGACGGTGATCGATGCCATCGTGGAGGCGTGTGGCATCCTGGACCAGAAGGAGGCCGTGATGCGCGCCGGCGGCGATCCGCTCACCGTGGGCGGCGCCGCTACCTGGGACGGTGGCGTTGAGCTGGGCGAGGACGGGTTTGTGGCTGCTGCGGGGGCCGGCGACGCGCCTGCCGCTGGCGACGCACCTGCCGGGACGCCCGCCGCTGCAAAGGAGGCCGAGTAATGCAAAAGGCAATCTACACTACCGTCGGGATCGATGAGCTGTTGCCGCATGTGCAGGCGCTCAAAGGTACCGGCGCGCGCTTTGTGCAGATGCATGCCGAGCGCTGTGTGGACGACGGATCGTATCGCCTGGTCTATACGTTTATCGACGTTCGTGCTGCTCAGGAGCATATTGCGCAGGACGGCAGCTATGCGATCGAGAACCTGGTGGTTGAGGGCATCGACCAGTATCAGGAGATTCCGTCCATCAGCTCGTACTATCCGGCGGTATTCCCGTTTGAAAACGAGGCGCACGACCTATTCGGTCTTGCCATCACCGATATGCAGATTGACTTTAAGGGCTTTTTCTACCAGGTCTCGACTGCCGAACCCATGAGCGTTATCACGCCCGAGGTGAAGGCCGCGCGCGAGAAAGCCATGAAGGTGCGTGCCGCTGCCGAGGCCAAGGCGCGCAAGGCCGCGGCCGAAAAGGCCGCCGCGGCTGCGGCTGCTGCAGGGGAGGGTGCTGCGAGCGCCGGCGACGCCGCGGGCGCCGCTGCTCAGCCCGCTGCGGCTGCCGGCTCCGATACTCAGCATGACGATGCCGCTGCCAAGGCCGCGCTCAAGGCTGCTGAGATGGAGGCAAAGCTCGCCGCCATGGATCCCGAGAAAGCGGCCAAGGTCCGCGCGGCGCTTGCCGCCAAGGCCGCCCGCGACAAGCAGAAAAAGGAGGCGTAAGGTCCATGGCACATCGCTCCGTTATTCCGTTTGGCCCGCAGCACCCGGTGCTGCCCGAGCCGCTTCATCTGGACCTGGTGATCGAGGATGACCGCGTCATCGAGGCAATTCCTCAGATCGGCTTTGTGCACCGCGGGCTCGAGAAGCTCACCGAAAAGCGCGACATGCATCAGTTTGGCTACATCGCCGAGCGCATCTGCGGCATCTGCGCCGTGGGCCACAGCTGCGGCTATGCCAGCGCCTGCGAGCGCATGCTCGGCATCGAGGTGCCTGGTCGCGTGCAGTATATCCGCACCATTCTGCACGAGCTTTCGCGCATTCACTCGCATCTGCTGTGGCTGGGTCTGCTCGCCGACGCCTTTGGCTTTGAGGCGCTGTTCTATCGGTCATGGACCCTGCGCGAGCAGATACTCAAGATTTTTGAGAGCACTTGCGGCGGGCGCGTGATTCTGTCGATTAACGAGATCGGCGGCCTTAAGCACGATATCGAGGACTCCGAGCTGGCCGGAATTGTCCAGACGCTCGACGCCATGCGCCCCGACTACGAGGCCCTGGTGCATACGTTTTTGGACGACAACAGCTGCGGCGAGCGCCTGCATGGCGTGGGCGTGATCAGCAAGAAAGACGCGCTGGAGCTTTCGATGGTCGGTCCGTTCGGCCGCGCCTCGGGCGTGGACTACGACGTGCGCATGTTCGGTGACGGCGCCTATGCGGACTTGGCCGCGTTTGAGCCCATCGTTGCTACCGATGGCGATTGCTATGCCCGCTGCCAGGTGCGTTGCGCCGAGGTCACGCAGGCTATGGACATCATTAAGGAGCTTGTGGGCAAGATTCCGCACGACGGGATTGGCGGGCGCACCAAGCTTACGCCGGCCGACGGCGCGCGCGGCGAGGTTGTGATTGAGCAGCCGCGCGGCGAGGCGTATTACTATGTGCGCGGCAACGGCACCAAGAACCTGGACCGTTTCCGCGTGCGCACGCCGACGTCGCAGAACTTGGCGGGTCTGACGCATGCGCTGCAGGGCGTACTCCTTGCCAACGTGCCCATGATTATCCTGACCATCGACCCCTGCATTAGCTGCACGGAAAGGTAGGCGCGGCATGAGTTTGCTGACATTTGCCAAGACGGCCTTGGGTTCTATGGTCAAGCAGCCGGTAACGGTGTGCTATCCGCAGGAGAAGCTCGCGGCGCCCGAGCGCCTGCGCGGGCA
>CABUJL010000034.1 GCA_902491915.1 uncultured Collinsella sp. | reverse complement strand
TTAGTAGTTCATCTGGTGGTAGTAGCGACGCGTGGTGAGCGGGTGGTTGCGGACGTGCTCGAGATGGCAGCTCAGGCGCTCGGTGATGGTGTAGGTGACCATCGGGGAGACGATCTTGCGGAACTCGGGGTCGCTGAACGGCAGCTCGACCTCGGCGGTGTCGAACTTGTTCACGCGGACATGGACGCCCTTCTCGTCGGCGAGCATGTGGGTGAAGTTGTCCACGCGGTCCATGAGCTTGCGGGTGTCGTCCTCGCCGTAGAGCATGATGAGGCTCGTGCCCTCCTCGCACAGCTCGATGGTGCCGTGGAAGAACTCGGCGGCGTGGATGGACTTGGTCTTGATCCACTGCATCTCCTCGAGGATGCACATGGCGTAGTCGTAGGCCTCGCCCCAGAGCATGCCGGAGCCGATCACCATGTGGTAGTCGGTGTCCTTGAAGTCCTCGGCCATGGCGGCGCAGCGCTCGTCCTGGGCGTCCTTGGCCTTGATGAGGTACGGGGCGATGTTGCCGAACTCCTCCATGAAGGTGTCGTACTTGGGGAAGGCGCCGGCGTTCTTGAGGAAGCGGGCGACCAGCGTGATCTGGTAGGTGTAGATGGCCTCGCACAGGACGTCGTCCTCGGCGAAGCTGAAGAACTTGTAGTCGGCGTACTCGGTGGCCGGGGTGTTGTCGTTGGAGACGTACATCAGCGTGCGGGCGCCCTGCTCCTGGCAGAACTTGGCGGCCTCGATGATCTCGGGGGTGGTGCCGGTGCGGGTGGAGAAGACGCAGACCGAGTCCTTGTTGAAGGCCTTGGGCGGGAACGCGAGGAACTCGGCGGCGATCTCGCAGTGGACGTCGACGTCGGCCGTGGTGGTCTCGACCCAGTACTTCATCGGGAGCGTGTGGGCCCAGGTGCCGCCGCAGCCGATGAAGAAGATGTTGGAATAGCCCTGCTCGCAGACCTTGTCCACGGCAGCCTCAATCTGAGGACGGAGAGCGAGGGCATCGCTCACAACCTTCTCGTAACGAGGCTCATCGAAATTGAACATATCTAATATCCCTTCGTTTAATAGAGTGAAATTCGTTTCAATTGACAACTTGTCATTTCACTACGTATTAATACTTAATGACCTAAAAAAATACCTTTCTAGGAAATGGAAGCTTGGCCGTCTTTCATCTCGGCGAGTTTATGCTCGAATCCAAAGCCGCCGGGTTTAAGGCAATTCTTAGCTGAATAGTCAGCAGCGAATTCCATTGCATCCCGAATGATCTCCGCATCGAGCGGTTGCTTTTTACTCCAGCCATGCGAGAGACAGCTCACAACAAACGCAGTGATATACGAATCTCCCGCGCCCATGGTGTCAAGCGCATCTACGGGTCTTATATTTCCCTGGTACCATCGGGAACCGTCAAAGAACACAGGCCCTGCAGATCCCCGTGTAGCAATCGTGTAGCGACAACCATGCTCTATGGCCCTCTTCAATAGAACTTGAATCTGTTGATCGCTCTCGCCGGAACAGGAAAACAGACCAAGGGTTGTAGCAGGGCAAACAAGATCGAAATATGCATCGGTTCGATACTTATCTTTAACGGAAAAGTCGTAAACCACCACAGCGGGAAGATCTTGAACTAGGTGCACATCATCCTGCAGCTTTGCATTGACGCTGGTAAAAACCGCATCGAATCCCTGAAGAAACTTGACATCAGAATCGTTGATATGGGTTTTGTGCGCCCAGCAAGCCCCCGTATCGTAACCAACTTCGACACGTTCACCGTTGTAAACATTTACATCGCAAGTCTTGGTTGTTGCTTTTTCAGGCATGCATGATTGCGAAAGGTCAACGTTCAGCGAAGAAAGGGCATCGGTGATTATTCGCCCTCCCAGGTCGTTGCCGATCTCCCCAATATACGCAGCCTGTGCGCCAAGCATGCTTGCATGGGCAGCGACGTTTACGGCATTGCCACCAGGATACATAACGCCTTTGTTGAGATAGCGATCAATAACGTTGTCACCAATTGCTGCGATTTTCACCTCAACGCCTCCCATCACGTACGGTCTTTATTAGTACTCGACCTTGCGGTAATAACGGCGGATGTCGAGCGAATGGTCACGAATTTCCTCGAAATTCTTGCTCACACGCGAGAGAATGGCATTGAGCACCACCGGAGAAAGCATCCAGCGGAATTCATCACTGATACCCGGCAACTCATAATCATGCGTATCGAATACGGTGAAATCATCCGCATATTGCTTACAGAAGCGTGCAACGCGCTCATCAAGAGGCCTAGTCTGCGCCTCCGTCATTGCGAGCGCGACGCAAACGCCCGGCTCAACAAGTTCGATAGTGCCATGGAAGAACTCAGGCGATGTAACGGATTTGGTGCGCAGCCATTGGGACTCCTCGAGCACACACATGGCAAACGAATACGTGGGGCCCCACAGATTGCCAGAACCAATCCAAATCTGATACGGATCGTCCTTGTGCTTCAGAGCATATGCGCGAGCCATCTCGTCAGCGTTCTTGCCGACGGAAACGAGAGCAGCGGGGAGATTCACAAGCTCATCAGCGAAGCGATCGTAGTCATCGAAAAAGCCCCTGTTCTTGAGAATCTTTCCAATCAGAAGGTACAGCACGAGCTCCATAGGACGGCCCTGCTTATAGATCACTCCATAATCGGAAAGTTCACCAAGCGGTGAACCGTCCACGCCAAGCGTAGAGACAATGGTGCAGCCTGCGTCTTTTGCCGCCTTTGCCGCCGCGACCGTCTCTTTGGTGTCGCCCGACTTGGACGCCATGAACGCCAAGGTCCCCTTACCGATGCGCCGATTGCCAACCGTGAGGAAATCTGCCGAAACTTGGGACTGGACGGGAATATCGGACATAACAGAAACCATATAGTCAAACGGCTGCATCATCGCAAGCGAGCCACCTGACGAGGTGAAGAAAATCGAATCGAAACCCTTTTCGCAAATTTCGTCAGCAATGCGTTCAATTTCGGCACGTTGATTGTAGATATAAGCACCGTTATCGAGAATTGCCTGTTCATCAAATGAAACCATGAGATATACCTTTCTAATTCAATTGGGCCAGACGGCGAAATCAACCATTTAGATTGCAAACACTCCGAAGAAGGAGCCGACGATACCAACCGCCATGAGAATAACGAGAATCCAAGCAATCTTGACCTTGTGCTGGACGAGTTCGTAAACTCCAAGTGTCACAAGCAGCGGCAGCAGGCTCGGCATGATACCGTCGATGATGCTTTGGATAGTCTGCGCACTGTCGCCGGTACCGAGAGAACCAGCCACGCTGACCGATACAAGGTTGGGCACCATAGCGCCGATAACCATAAGACCGAGAATTGCAGCCCCCATAGTGAGCTTTGGCATAAGACCAGATTTCTCGATCTTGCTCAAGAAACTGGTTCCGAATCCATAGCCCCATTTAAGGCAGAACCAACGAATCAGATAATGCGGAACATTGAATACGACAAGGAAGAGAAGCGGGCCGAGAATGTTACCCTGCATAGCAAGCGACACACCCAAGCCAGTGGCGATGACACGCAACGTTCCCCAGAACAGAGAGTCACCGATGCCGGCCAGCGGGCTCATAAGAGCGGCCTTTACGCTGTTGATGGAGGATTCGTCAAAATCCTCTTCGTTAGCGTTTGCCTCTTCCATCGCTGCCGAAATGCCCAGAATTAATGTTGAGACATAAGGAGTGGTGTTGAAGAACTCCATGTGACGCTTAGCAGCAGCAGCCTGGTCATCCTTATTCTTATACACGCGACGAATGATGGGAAGCATGGAGAAGCAGTATCCCATGTGCTGCTGGCGCTCGTAGTTCCAGGAGTACTCCATCGTAAGCGAACGGAAAAATACCGATTTTAGATCACGCTTTGTAATCTTGTTGGAACTGGTGTCATTAGAAGTCGTCATCGTCGAAGCTCCCTTCCGAACTAAGCTGTGGCGTCTGAGCAATGAAGTTTGGCTGGACCACCACGAGGATTACTGCGAGGCAAAGCCCAATGATGGCAATACCAAGGATTGGAATGCTCATGTAGGCACAGAGCGCAAACCCGAGCACGAAGAAAATAGCAGTCTGCTTGTTGACAATCATTGAAGCGAGCAGTGCAATGCCGAGCGCAGGGATGAATCCACCCGCAATAACCAGGCCGTTACTTACAAACTCGGGAATTGCGTTAAGCACCGCGTTCATAACCGGCGTTCCGAGATAGAAAGCAAGGGAGCACACGAAAAAGCGAGGAAGCGATTTGACGATGAATCCACCAAGCAGATGCATCCGCTCCATACCTTTGAGGTCGCCCTTTGCCACACAGTCGTCCGCTTTATGGACGAAAAACGGCATCACGATCAGCGTAAGCGCGTTATCAATGATGAGATAAAGCGACGCAATCGGGAAAGCGAGCGTCAGCGCAACTTCAGCGCCTTGACCCGTCGAAATTGCAAAGGCAGTGCCCAAAATACCACCGGTGATAACGTCAGGCGGAACGGCCGCCCCGATGGTAACCGATCCAATGAACACCATTTCAAGCGTGGCGCCGACAATAATGCCCGTCTGCAAATCACCCATCACAAGACCGATGAGGACGCCCGTGACAATCGGGCGAGAAGCAAGGCAAGTGCCAAGTGCCCACTCAAATGTCACGCACATTGCGACGAGGCCGATAAGGATCGCTTGAGTCAACATGAGGGATCCCCTTTCTATTGTATGTGCTTAAATCAAAATCTTCTCGTCTCTAGGTACCTGCCTGATCTCCACCTCGATTCCGGCATCACTGAGCTCATGTAGAAGCTCCACGTCGCGATCGGTAGCGAAAACCGTTGAAGATAGGCGTACATCTGCACCCTCACGCGGCTTCGTTCCTCCAATGTTGATATGCTCGATTTCGCTGTAGCCCTTTGCCAGGCGGTAAGCATCTTCGATGCTTTCAACGACAATGAACAAACGGTACTTATCGGTCACACCGCTCCTAAGAGCCTCGATAGAATCATCGACCGATTTGATAACCAATTTGACGCCTGCCGGACGTGCCAGCTTAAGCGTCGTCTTGCGCACGTCATCTTTCACAACCGCATCGCAGGCAATCAAAATGCAATTGGTGTCAAGCTCTTGCGTCCAAGTCATGGCAACCTGACCATGAAGCAAGCGATGGTCAACTCTCAACAGCTTAATCATCTTTGTTCCTTTCTCAAAAATCCTCGTCTTCTTCTACCGAATTTGGCAGCGAACATAGGCATGTGCCCTTTTGGCGGACACTTGAAACCAATGCAGCGAGCTCGGCGTCATCAAGTGTGCTCAATTTCGAAAACACTTCGAGCACTAGTGGTAGCGACATGCCGGCAATGAGCCTTAGAGAATCGTCACCCAACCTTTCCATAAAAGCGTTATTCACTGACCCACCATAGACATCAGTGATGACAATCCACTGGTCTGCTGGGTCGCGAGAACGGTCCCAAAAATCTATCAACTCGTTTACATCCATCGTGTCCTCATCGACATATGCGCATAGCACCTTAACGCGAGGATCTTCACCGCAAAATAGCTGGAGCGTTTCACGCATCGCTCTAGCAAGTGGCCCATGGCTGGCCAAGAGCAACTTCCTCATTTATCTCCCAATCTCAGTCAATCATCTGTTAATAGAACGTTATATTTTGTATTGTTATCTACAGTATCCTCGAAACTTTCGCTTTGTCAAGACAGATCAATCAAGCTTCCTAAGCGGTAATAATTCGCCCGTAAACGGCAAAAAAACGCCCCTTTGTCGGGGCGTTTTCAATCTCTTGTTATTCGGTTAAGAAAGATCCGGGGTTTGGCTTTCGCTAGAGATAAAACTTTAAGCGCTCAGTGCAGTACACCTGCCGCGAAATAAACAATGGCACTCCCTGCGCGCTGCAACGCTTATCTACAAATAATAAAAGGGCAGATCCCGGCTTTACATTCAAATGTTCTGCCTCGTAAGCACTTGCAAAGCACACCTGCAACGTTCGCTCGTTATTGCCAAGTTCGATATGGCGTCTTCCCAGCACCTCAAGTAGAGAACCCGATAAATCTTCATGTTCCAAAAAGGCCAGAGAAGGAGTGTAGCTATTGGTTTCCAACATCGTTGGCACGCCATCGACTAAGCGCAAACGTCTAGTCTGAAGAATATTCTCGTCCTCCTGGACCTGAAGAAAACGCACGTCGCGCAGCGTAGGATAAATCCAAGCTACTTCGAGCACTACGGTAGAAGGCTTTTTATTTTCTTGAATGCAGGAATGGGTGAAGCTTTCCTGGTCATCGGCTGCATAGGCATTGCGTGTCGTGGTAACAAAAGTCCCTTTCCCTCGCGTGCGCTCAACGATATCGGCATCCTCTAGTTCCTTGATTGCCGATCGAACGGTAATACGACTAACGCCATATTCCTCCATAAGCTCCGTCTCAGTAGGAAGCTTATCCCCTTCGCTATATACGCCACTTTCTATTCGACTCACAAGATCGTGAACGATCTGCTTATACAATGGAACAGCGCTCTCCACTTTAACCATTATTCAACCTATTGCTTTCTGCACTCAACGGCTTCAAGTCCCTGCCAGTTGATGCCGAGTTGATTAGCCTTAATCGAAAAGAAGTATTTGAAATAGTCACCCAACATCACCTGCTTAGTAAAGTGCACTGGCTTACCAGTGCTCATATAAACGGTCTCACTCAATATAAACATCGCAGCTTCTCCTGCGATGTTAAGGATGCGCTTCTCCTCATCCGTAGCAAGCCCTGCTTCAAGCACAATAGACGGGAAACAATTATCCTCTAGTCGCAGCCCCGTCTCTCTCTCAATCGTTTCATAAAGTGATGCGTTCTCCATATCGACACCCAGTAAAAACCCGAAGTTCTTTACTGGAAGATAAATATGTTCAATCATTGCATTTATGTGATTAATTGACCTCACGCGTTTGAGGTAAACCGCAGATTCATTCTCTTCCATTCGCAAATGACGACGGACGGCAACGGGCGGCTCGACCTCCTGAAGAGCGAGAACACGAGACGAGGTTTCGATATTATTTTCATGGCAAAAATAAGTGAAACCCTTAAACGTGCTCAAGCTCGAGACGATTTTAGGCTGCCGGATAAATGTGCCTTTGCCATGACGCGTATCAAGCACGTCGTCATCCACAAGAGTTTGAATTGCCTTCCGTATCGTCGCACGGCTAACCTCGTATTCTTCGCAAAAACCATTTTCGCTAGGCAACACGCCACTTTCGGAAAACTCGCCCATCTCAATACGGCGGCGCAAATCATCAGCTACTTGTACATATAGCGGCACAGCACTAGTCGGGTTAATCATAACGTTCTCCGTATAACATTCTATGAAACTTCTATACGTTATAAGATAACCTATTACGTATTATTTTGAAAGAAATAGACGGTTCAATCTTATTTTTGAACCGTCTACAATATCAAACACTCCATATGAAGGTGTCGAATGCCACTTGTGGCGCAAACAAGAGGGGCATTTGGCAAAAATGCCCCATTTCGCCTTGAAGTCACTACCGTGAAATGCCAACGAGCCGCATGGTCGAGTCCAAGCAAATACGACCTCAAGCGGCCAGCTACGGCATGGCTCCCTAGAACGAGACTGCGACATTTGTTTGCATTGTTTTACGAACGCAACATAACGAATTATTTCCGAGCAAAATAACGACCGCTGAAAGCTGCTTTAGTAGTTCATCTGGTGGTAGTAGCGACGCGTGGTGAGCGGGTGGTTGCGGACGTGCTCGAGATGGCAGCTCAGGCGCTCGGTGATGGTGTAGGTGACCATCGGGGAGACGATCTTGCGGAACTCGGGGTCGCTGAACGGCAGCTCGACCTCGGCGGTGTCGAACTTGTTCACGCGGACATGGACGCCCTTCTCGTCGGCGAGCATGTGGGTGAAGTTGTCCACGCGGTCCATGAGCTTGCGGGTGTCGTCCTCGCCGTAGAGCATGATGAGGCTCGTGCCCTCCTCGCACAGCTCGATGGTGCCGTGGAAGAACTCGGCGGCGTGGATGGACTTGGTCTTGATCCACTGCATCTCCTCGAGGATGCACATGGCGTAGTCGTAGGCCTCGCCCCAGAGCATGCCGGAGCCGATCACCATGTGGTAGTCGGTGTCCTTGAAGTCCTCGGCCATGGCGGCGCAGCGCTCGTCCTGGGCGTCCTTGGCCTTGATGAGGTACGGGGCGATGTTGCCGAACTCCTCCATGAAGGTGTCGTACTTGGGGAAGGCGCCGGCGTTCTTGAGGAAGCGGGCGACCAGCGTGATCTGGTAGGTGTAGATGGCCTCGCACAGGACGTCGTCCTCGGCGAAGCTGAAGAACTTGTAGTCGGCGTACTCGGTGGCCGGGGTGTTGTCGTTGGAGACGTACATCAGCGTGCGGGCGCCCTGCTCCTGGCAGAACTTGGCGGCCTCGATGATCTCGGGGGTGGTGCCGGTGCGGGTGGAGAAGACGCAGACCGAGTCCTTGTTGAAGGCCTTGGGCGGGAACGCGAGGAACTCGGCGGCGATCTCGCAGTGGACGTCGACGTCGGCCGTGGTGGTCTCGACCCAGTACTTCATCGGGAGCGTGTGGGCCCAGGTGCCGCCGCAGCCGATGAAGAAGATGTTGGAATAGCCCTGCTCGCAGACCTTGTCCACGGCAGCCTCAATCTGAGGACGGAGAGCGAGGGCATCGCTCACAACCTTCTCGTAACGAGGCTCATCGAAATTGAACATCCCTTACTCCTAACTCACTTAGATGAACCCTTCATTCATCCCATAACGTTATAATACTTTATATAACTAACTATGCAAGTATTATTTTGATTCTGCTCTTTCATCAAGCCCCTTAAAACAACAATCGGCATTGTTGGACACAGCGTGCAAGTTCATTGAACGATTCAATATGCATCGTCCCTAGTTAAATGACGTCTTATGCAAATACCTTTAATCCGCTTGGGGCCGACGAATCTTTTGACTGTCCGCAGAAGCTTTCCCGGAATTCCCCATGGATAGACGCACCGGCAATCGCTTTGTTATCTGGCTTATTGCGCATTGACGGGGCGTCTGGGAGAAAGTGCAATCTACCGCGTGGTCAACTAGCGTTTCATCGGAATCGACCGCATCCGCGCCAAATACTAAATCGCAATCGTTGTAACTCGCCCGACCATATGACGGCAATTTCTCGCCTTAAAAATGAGCACGAAATAAGGGGGCAGCTGTTTGCAACTTGCTTTATTCGTAAGTGTTTTTACTGAAAAAACAATCACCAACCAAACAGCACTATTAACAGCACTATTAATTGTTTGGCTCTTTGCTGTACAGCCATCTTTCGTATACGCCTCTCGTCTATCTCTCATCTCACGGTTGGAGACGAAAGGTGTGCGGGAGTGGATAATTGGACGGCATTTGGGCCTGCGACGGATTATTTCGTCCGAAAATCCACGCTCATTTGGCGGGACACGCGGGGCCTATGCCCAATCCGCCAGCATCGTCTTCAGTTCGCCGCAGAGCCGCGGCCCCATATGGGTATACTCTCGAGGATTCGACTCGATTCGCCCCCGCTGGGGCGTCAAAGGAGACTGCATATGCCCACCACCTCAACCGACCCGCGCGCCGCTGCCGCCGCGCTGCTGGTGCCCGGTACCACCTGCCACGGTTTTGCCGTCGAGCGCTGCGAGACCGTGCCCGAGCTCGACTCGGACGCCTACGTGCTGCGTCACACCGCATCGGGCGCTCGCCTGCTGTACCTGGCGTGCGACGACGAAAACAAGGCCTTTGCCATTGGCTTTAAGACACCGCCGGCCGATTCCACCGGCGTGTTCCATATTCTTGAGCACTCGGTGCTGTGCGGGTCGGCCAAGTTCCCCGTCAAGGAGCCGTTTGTCGACCTGATCAAGAGCTCCATGCAGACGTTCCTCAACGCCATGACCTACCCCGACAAGACTATCTACCCCGTTGCCACCACCAACGAGCAGGATCTGTACAACCTGATGGACGTGTACCTGGACGCGGTGTTCAACCCGGCCATCTACACCAAGCCCACCATTTTTGAGCAGGAGGGCTGGCACTACGAGCTGGACCTGCCGGAGGGCGCCGAGAGCGAGGGCGACGACAGCTCCGCGAGCCTGCGCAAGGGCACACTGCGCTATAACGGCGTAGTGTTCAACGAGATGAAGGGAGCGCTGTCCGACCCCATGAGCGTGCTGGACGACGCCGTCAACGCCGCGCTTTATCCCGACACCGCCTATGCGCACGAGAGTGGCGGCGACCCGCGCGCGATTCCTGCGCTCACCTACGAGCAGTTCCTGGATACGCACGCGCGCCACTACAATCCTTCCAACTCTTATATAACGCTCTACGGCGACCTAGATGTAGACCGCGCGCTCGCGTTTTTGAACGAACGCTATCTGTCGCAGTCGAGTGCTGCGAGCCGCCGCATGGACGCGGCCGTTGCCGCCGGCGAGGATCCGTCCGCACTGGCGCCCAACCCGCTGGATGTACAGGCACCTGTGACCTGCGAGTATGAGCGCGTCGAGATGGCCACCACGCCCGAGAACGCCCTGGTTGGCCTGGGCCTGGTGCTGGGAAACGCGCTCGACCGCAAGCGCACGATCGCGGCGGATATCCTGTTCGAGGCGCTGCTGGGATCCAACGAGGCGCCGGTTAAGAAGGCCATACTGGCGGCGGGTCTGGGCGGCAACGTGGTGAGCTACACGGCGGCCGAGAGCCTGCAGCCCTACGAGCTCATCATGCTGCAAAACGCGCAGCCCGGCGTGGCGCGCGAGCTGCGCCGCGTGTTCCAGGACGCCTGCCGCGACTTATGCGAACATGGCGTTCCGCGCGAGCGCCTGGAAGCCATCATCAGCAGCAACGAATACGACCTGCGCCAGCGCGACTACGGTATCGCCGACGGCGTGGCCATTGCGTGTGACGCGCTGAGCACGTGGCTCTACGATGACGACGCCGCGACGCTGACGCTCAAGTACGGCCCGGTGTACGAGGAGCTGCGTAGCGAGCTGGACGGCAGCTATTTTGAGGATCTGCTGCGCGAGCTGGTGCTGCAGAACGATCACATGGCACTGGTCGAGCTGGTGCCGGCGGACGCCGCCGAGGGTTCGGAGGGTGCCGAAGCCGCCGAGCTGGCAGCCAAGCGCGATGCCATGACCGATGCCGAGCTGGCCGACGTGGTCGAGCGCACGGCCGCGCTGCGTGCCGCGCAGGAGGCAGAAGACACACCCGAGGCCAAGGCCACGCTGCCGCGCCTGCGCGTGTCCGACATTGGCGAGGCGCGCCCCGAGCCGCCGCTGGTCGTAGACACGACCACGCCCATCCCCTGCCTGCGCCACGACATCCCCACCAACCGTCTGGCCTACGCCATGC
Source organism: uncultured Collinsella sp. (assembly GCA_902491915.1). Taxonomy (GTDB): domain Bacteria; phylum Actinomycetota; class Coriobacteriia; order Coriobacteriales; family Coriobacteriaceae; genus Collinsella. Next base: position 3,545 of record CABUJL010000034.1, on the reverse strand, counting down.
AGTATTTCGACCTGAGCTGCGTCGCGTTTGAGGACCTGCCCTATGTGACACTGCTCTGCCGCCTGCTTAAGCAGCTGCCCACGCGCGAGCACTCGGCCGAGGAACTCGACAACTTGCTCGCTGGCAAGCTCGGCTTTTTGAGCTTTACGACCGAAGTCATGACGCAGCCCGACGTGGACGGCGTGCGCCCCTACCTGCTGGTGAGCGCCGGCGCCCTGTCCGAGAAGATCGATGCACTGGCGAGTCTGCCGCGCGAGGTATGGTCGAGCACGCTTTTGGCAGACGCCGACGCCGACCGCATGCGCGACGTGCTCACGCAGATTCGCATTGGGCTTGAGCAGGGCTTTATCAACAACGGCCACTCGGCGGCGCTCGGTCGCGCGATGAGCTACAGCTCGCCTTCGGCCGTGGTGCGCGAGCAGCTTTCGGGCGTTGATTTCTATCTGTTCCTGCGCGATCTGCTCGACCACTTTGACGAGCGCCTGGACGGCCTGCGCGCCAAGCTTACCGAGCTGGCAGGCCGCATCTTTGTGGCCGACGGCTGCATGGCGAGCTTTACCGGCAGCGACGAGGACTTTGACGCGTACTGGGATGCCGCGGGCGACCTGGGGCTGGGTGCGGGCGATGGTGCCGATGTCGGCCGCGACGCTCTCGTGGTGCCGACGCCGCGCGACCGCCACGAGGCTTTCGTGATCCCCAGCGATATCTGCTTTGCCGCACGTGCGTGCGATCCGCGTCGCCTGGGCATTGACGTGACAGGCGCTTGGGCCGTGGCTGCCAACGCGCTCTCTTACGACTACCTGTGGAACGAGATCCGCGTGAAGGGTGGTGCGTACGGCTGCGGATTCCGCGCAGCCGGCGAGCGTCAGGCGGCGTTCTACACCTACCGCGACCCGGCAATCGACCCCTCGATTGAGCGCGTGGCGCACGCAGGCGAATGGCTCGGCAGCTTTGAGCCCGACGAGGCCGCCTTTGAGGGCTTTATCGTGAGCTGCGTGAGCGGCATGGACGCGCCGGTGAAGCCGTACGCGCTCACCAAGCGCCGCAACACGACCTACCTGGCCGGGCTCGATCCACATGCACGCGAGGAGCGCCGCGCCCAGATGCTCGCCGCCACGCCCGGTGAGCTTCGCTCGCTCGGTGCCGACGTGACGCGCATTGCGGCCGAATCGCCCACCTGCGTCTTTGGCGGACGCGACGTCATCGCCAAGAGCAACGCCGGCTTCAACGTAGTCGACCTGCTGAGCTAACCACAACAAAGGTAGATTATTGGGACATGCCTGAAAATCTACCTTTTTTCTGCGGTTTGAGCGGGGTGGCGCAGCCCACCGCGGCGGTTTGTCTCAATCTGCAACATCTAGGTCCAATTTTGCCGAGTTACTGTTACAGATTGAGACAAACCGCCGCAGACGCCCACTCCACAGCACAGACCACCACAAAGGTGCCTGTCTCCTTCCTCAGTTGTGATTCGAACACTTGTTCTATACGCACACATGTTCTATAGTAGAGGTGCTTGCATCAAACTGAAATTGCAACTAGAATATAGTTGCAGAATGTGAGGCGGGATGACTCGATCCGATAAACTCATCGCCCAGCTGCTTAGCTGTCCTTCAACGTATAGATTCGCTGACTTTCTTAAAGTTATGGCTTCATATGGCTTTGAAATGGACCGCAAAGGCAAGACATCCGGATCGCGCGTTCGCTTCTACAGGCCATCAGATGGCAGGATGTTCGTAATGCACGCGCCTCATCCATCTGACGAATTGACAGCGGGGACCATTCGAAACATCGTTCGCTTTCTGCAAGATGTCGGAGGTAGTCATGAGTAACGTTTTGGCATACAAGGGTTATTTCGCCCCGGTCGAGTTCGATGCCGAACAGCATGTGCTAACAGGTATGGTCGCCGGCATTAGGGACGCAATCGTATTTGAAGGCTCCACGGCTGAAGAAGTGGAGCAATGCTTCCACGACGCCGTCGACGATTACCTTGAGTTTTGCGCCGAGAAGGGCAAGGAACCCGAGCGGGCTTTTAAGGGCTCGTTCAACGTAAGAACGGGCTCTGAGCTCCACAAGCAAGCAGCGCTGGCAGCGGCAAAGAAGGGTGAGTCACTCAATAAGTTTGTGACTGAAGCGATCGCTGCGGCGCTGTGAAGCCAACGTCGAGTCGAAGCCGCCACAAAGGGCGCCTTTTTGGCGGCTTCGACGTTTGCCCAGATAAAGCCTGCCAAAATAAACCTGTCCCTTTTTGGTAGGTTTGGGAGAGAGGGCCGGGATGGACAAGGCTGAGTTGCGGCGGGCGGGGATTGCTCGGCGCGATGCTCTCGATTTGGATGTGCGGGCGGCGAAGTCTGCTGATATCTGTGCGCGGCTGGTTGAGCTGCTGGGCCGCTTGGATGCCGCGGCGCCGCGCACCGTTGCCGTCTATGCCGCGATGGGTTCCGAGGCAGACCCTGCCGCGTTTGCCGTTGCGGCCGCCGTGCGCGGCTGGCGCGTAGCCTATCCGTGCATGCTCTCGGCAATTGATGCCGCAGCTTGTGGCCAGCGCATGTGCATGCGGGCAGTTGCCGCCGACGATGCGTCCGCGGCTCCGTTTATCGCCCACCCCACGCGGGCCTTCGCGGCCACGGACATCGACAGCGACCGCTTCCCCATCATGCCTGCCGAAGCTCTCGACATGATCGTCGTGCCGCTCGTGGCCTTCGACCAAACCGGCGCGCGCCTGGGCTACGGCGGCGGTTGTTACGACCGCTACCTGCCTATGCTCTCGCCCGCATGCCAAATCATCGGCATCGCCTTTGACGAGCAGCACGTCGACCGCGTTCCCACCGACGCTCACGACCTGCCGCTACCCCACATCATCAGCGCCTAATCGCCGCCATATCAGCCACGGCTACAGCAGTACCATCGCAGCCTAGTGCTCCTCGCCGGCGCGGGCCAGGTCGTAGGGCGTGGTCTGGTAGACGTAGTAGTTGAGCCAGTTGGTGTAGAACAGCTGAGCTTGGCTGCGCCAGACGTTGCGCGGATCGGCGGAGGGGTCGTCGCCCGGGAAGTAATGCGCCGGCACCTGAGGGTTGAGGCCGCGCTTCACGTCGCGCTCGTACTCCAGGCGCAGCGTGTCGGTATCGTACTCGGGGTGACCAAAGACAAAGAAGCGACGGCTGTCGGTCGACTTGACGATGTACAGGCCCACCTCGTCGGACACGGCCACGACCTCAAGCTGCGGCTCGGCCTCCACGTCCTCGCGGCGCACGTCGGTGTTGCGCGAATGTACGGCATAGAAGCGGTCGTCAAAGCCGCGGACCAGCGGGCTTTGCGGCTTCACCAGATAATGCTCGAACACGCCGCTCGCCTTTGCCGGCAGGTCGTACTTCTGGATGCCGTAATGATGGTACAGGCCGGCCTGCGCGCCCCAACAAATGTGCAGCGTAGAGTGCACGTGCGTGGTGGACCAATCCATGATCTGGCAGAGCTCGGGCCAGTAGTCGACCTCCTCGAACGGCATCTTTTCCACCGGCGCGCCCGTGATGATGAGGCCGTCGTAGTGG
>CABUJL010000033.1 GCA_902491915.1 uncultured Collinsella sp. | reverse complement strand
CTGCTCCTGCTCGAGGGCGGTACGGCGCTCGGCCAGACCGTCAATCTTCTCGTTGACGGCACGCACGGCTTCCTTGGCGGCCTCGGCCTCGTCCTTCTTGCCCTCCTTCATCAGGGCGCCGATCTTCTTGGACTCGGCATTACGCGTGGCCTGGAGCTCCTCGACCTCGGTGATGACGGCACGACGCTCATCGTCGAGCTCAAAGAACTTCTCGCGATCCCAAGACGTCTGGCGATTAGCCATGGCGGTATCGATGGCATCGGGGTTCTCGCGAACAAACTTGATATCAAGCATTAGATCCTCCGGCGATATACATTCCATTTAGGTTGCAACCTTGTACATGTATGGGCAAGTATATACTTATGAGCGTTTACGACCCAACTCAACTACGCAAGAAGGCACCCAATGGACGCAGTTTTTTCCTTTTTGTTTGGCACCCGCACCGGTTTTGCCATCCTTTTCGCCGGCGGCATCCTGCTGTTTGCGATTCTTGCCTTTGTAATGGAGAAGCGCACCCATAAGATGTATGTCGACCGCGGCCCCAAATCCGAGGACGAAGAAGACAGCTTCTGGGACTAACCCGCCAAAAAGGGACAGGTTTATTTTAGTCGGTTTTATCCGGGCAAACGCAAGCGCCCCGCAACTGGAATTGAGCCAGTTGCGGGGCGCTTTTCGCTAAAAGGACAAAACCGCAGGAAAAACCTGCCAACATAAACCTGTCCCTAAATAGCAGGTTTTACTGGAGGGTTGCGTCGATTGCCTTGACCAGGGCGCTGCGCATGCCGGCGTCCTCGAGCGCGACGACGCCCTTGATGGTGGCACCGCCGGGCGAGCACACGGCATCCTTCATCGCTGCGGGATGCTGACCGGTTGCGAGCTGCAGCTTTGCCGTACCCAGCACCATCTGGCTCACAATGCGATAGGCATCAGCACGCGGGATACCGTGCTTGACCGCTGCATCGCCCAGGGCCTCGATTGCCATGGCGACAAACGCCGGAGCGCAACCACCCACCGTGCCGCCCACAAACAGCAGGCTTGTGTCGAGCTCGACGACAGCGCCAAGCTTACCGAGCAGGTCGAGCACCACAGCACGCTGCTCGTCGTTAAGCGTCGAAGCCTTCTCGCAGGCGATGACGCCCTCGCCCACCGAAACCGGCGTGTTGGGCACCGTCGAGATATGCGAGACGCCCGGCAGGACCTGCTCCCACTTGGCACTGTCCCAGGTCCAGGCAACCGACAGAACGACCTTTTTGGCAAGAGCATCCTTGAGCGGGGCGAATACCTTCTCGATCATGTACGGTTTGACCGCAGCGACCACGATATCGGATGCGGCGACAACCTCGGCGGCATCGTGGCAGGCGACCATGCCGCGCGCCTCGCAGCGCTCAACCAGTGCGTCGTAGCGACCCGCGCAGGCGCACATGTCGCTCGCAGCTACACCGGCAGCGATCCAGCCATCGGCCATAGCGCTCGCCATATTGCCAAAACCGACAAATCCAATCTTCATATCGCATAGTCCTTTCAGACACATTCCTCAAAACGAAAGGTATTGTCCCACGCCATCGTTTCGTATTGCCGACCTATTTGTGATACGGCTCGCCACGACTGATCTTGCAGGCACGGTAAATCTGCTCCAGCAGCACCACACGCGCCAGGTTATGCGGCAAGGTAATGCGTCCAAAGCTGAGCATCTCGTCGGCTCGTGCGCGCACGTCATCACTCACGCCGTCCGAACCGCCGATTACAAAGGCAATGTCGCTGCTGCCTCGCAGCATAAGATCGTCGAGCCTCGCCGAAAACTCCTCGCTCGAGCGCTCCTTGCCCTCGATAGCCAGCAGGATCACATGCGCTCGAGATGGCAAGGCGGCAAGAATCGCCGCCCCCTCCTTGTCGCGCGCGGCATCCACGCCGCCCGCCTTAGCCGGGTCGATATCGGCCACCTCGCGGATATCCACCTTGGCATAGGCACCTAGGCGCTTGGTGTACTCAGCGCACGCGTCCTTCCAAAAGCGCTCCTTGAGCTTACCGACGCAAACGACGGTGTATTTCACGCGCGTCTACTCCTTCGAATCGTTTTGAACTTTGCCGGCGGCCAGCATCTGCTCGAACATCGAGGCCGACTGCGAAAAGTCGCTCGGCAGCACGACCGTCGAGGTTTTACCCGTGCGAGCGAACTCCGTCATCATCTCGGACCACTGCGTAAACATGAACAGTTGGTTGGCCTCGTCATTGCCGACACCCGTCTCCTGGATGATCTCGAGCGAATCTTTGATACCCAGTGCGATGGCCTTGCGCTGGTTGGCGATGCCCTCGCCCGCCTTTTCCATTGCCTCGGCCTCGGCGGTCGCCTCGGTAACGCGCTTGATGCGGTCTGCCTCGGCGAGCTCCTGTGCCGCAGCGCGCTTGCGCTGGGCGGCGTTGATGTCGTTCATGGAGTTCTCAACCTCGGTCGGCAGTGCGATTTTGGTGATGAGCGTCGACACGAGGGTGAAGCCGTAGGCGGCCATCTGCTCGGAAACGGTAGCGTTGACATCCTTGGCGATGTCATCCTTCTTGGCAAAGACCTCATCGAGTGTGTAGACAGGAATCGAAGAGCGCAGGGCGTCGGTGATGAAGTCACGCATCTGGTCGACGGGCTCCTGCAGCATGTAGTAGCTCTTGTAGATGCCCGAATCTGCCGGGCCGGCGCCCATGTCGTAGCTCACGTGGTACTGAGCGGAGACCTCAAGGCCGATGGTCACGTTGTCCTGGGTCTTAACGTCGATGCCAAAACCGTTTTTCATGGTGCGCAGGCTCACCGTGGCGGCCTTGCGGTCGATCACGGGCACCTTCACGTGGAAGCCCGCGTTGACGATACGATTGAACTTACCCAAGCGCTCGATGATCACAGCGTGCTGCTGCTCAACGACGTAGCAGGCGTTGGGAAGCAACAGCAGCAGGATGATGATGGGAATCAAAAGGCTCGTAAGGGCAGCGATGATACCGGAAAACAGCATGGTCTCTCCTCTGATAGGCACACGTTGCCATTAGGATACCCGTCCAAGGAGATCGTGCATAACAAAAAAGCCCCCATTGCTGGGAGCTCTTTCATTTAATGGTGCGGGCGAAAGGACGTCCGCGTATCCGCTTCGCGGATCCGCACCGGCATCGGCCGCCTGCCGGCGTCCTTGCCAGCTCGCTAAAAACGCTCCGCGTTTTCTTGACGCTCGCTCCTTCGCAGGTTCAAGTCCCCGCGATGGGCACATAACAAAAAAGCTCCCATTGCTGGAAGCTCTTTCATTTAATGGTGCGGGCGAAAGGACTTGAACCTTCATGGGGTTGCCCCCATACGGACCTGAACCGTACGCGTCTGCCAATTCCGCCACGCCCGCGTGCAGGAATTAGAATAACGGAGCGCCACCGCGAACGCAAGAACTATTTTTGAAAAAGTTTGCAGGCATTTTCCCAAGCGGCACGCGCGATTGTTTCGGCGTCCTCACCAGTGCGATCGATACGGTCGTTAACCAGCGCGTTTGCCGTAATGGAGATCATTGCGGGCTCGCATTCAAGACCGCGGATGGGCTCCGGAGCCATATACGGGCAATCCGTCTCGAACAAAATTCGATCGAGTGGGGTTGCCGCAAATGCCTCGCGCACGTCGTCGTTGCGCTTAAAGGTGGCCGCACCACCATAGGCGATATAGCAGCCCAGCTCCACAAAGCGCTCCATCGTGGCGCGGTCCTCGCCAAAACAGTGCAGCACACAACCGGCCTGGGGCACGCCCACCCCACGAAGCACGTTGTAGGCGTCCACGTGCGAGGTACGCTCCTGGTCCATGTCCTCGTGACGCAGATGCAGCTCCACCGGCACGTTACGACGCACGGCAAGCTCGAGCTGGCGCGCCATGCAGTCAATCTGCACGTTATGGGGTGCCGGCGCGATATCGTCGTCATAGTCCATGTGGTAGTCCAGACCGATTTCGCCAATACCGGCGCACAAAGGGTCATCAAGCGCAGCAACAACCTGCGCGTGAATGTCGTCGGTATAGTCCGGCGCGCCATACGGATGCACGCCGGCAAGATACTTGATCTGCGGGATATCCTGCATCGGCAGAATTTCGCGCACGAGCCAGTCGCTATAGTCCGTCACGCTGCGCTTGTCGGCGATGGGGTCGAAGACCGTCACCAACAGGTCGACGCCCGCGGCTTTGGCGCGCACGAGTGTCTCGGGCACATCCTTGCCCCAGAACGAAAGCAGATGCGCATGTGTGTCGGCAAGCGGTGCCAAGGGCACGGGACAAGCAACCGTCTTCTTTTTCTTGGTAAACGTCACGCGTTCGGCATTAAGCGTCATGGGAAAGCTCCCGAGCCAGGCACACAAAGTCGGCGACGCCGAGCGTCTCGGCGCGCGTGGTGGGTGCGATACCGCAAGCCTCAAAGGCGGCATCGAGCACGTCCTTGGCAAAGCCGTTGGCGCTCATGGAATTGCGGATGGTCTTGCGACGCTGAGCAAATGCAGCGTCAATCACGCGGGCCACAAATTCGCGATCGAGTCCTTCGGGCACCACACCGTCAACACGGTCGATACGCACGACGGCCGAGTCCACGTGTGGCGCCGGCATAAAGCAACGCGGTGGCACCTCAAAGCGACCCGTTACCTGCGCATACAGGCCAAGCTTTGCCGTATAGCCGCCATAGGTCTTGTTGCCCGGCACTGCGGCAATGCGATCGGCAACCTCCTTTTGCACCATGACGACGGCGCGCTTTAGCGCCGGCATCGTCTGGAAAAATTGCAAAATGATCGTCGCCGCCACGTTATAGGGCAAGTTCGCGACAAATACCGTCGGCTCACCGCCCGCAGCCTGCTCAATCTGCTCCGGCGTCACCTTGAGCGCGTCGCCCATGATAAAGCGGAAGTTGGCATAGTCGGCGGCGTGGGCATCGAGCACCGGCTCAAGCTCGGGATCGGCCTCAATGGACGTAACGCACGCCGCTTCCTGCAGCAACGCAAGTGTCAACGTACCGCAACCTGGACCCACCTCGAGTACGCGCTCGTCACCTGCAAGCTCGGCAAGCTCGCAGATACGTTCGATCACATGATTGTCGATTAGAAAGTTCTGGCCCAGGCGATGCTTGGTCGCAAGGCCAAACTCCTCCAGCAGCTCCCTGGTGGCCGTGGGGTTTGCCAAAGGCGAAGTTGTCATGGTTGCCTCCTTAGCATGATGGCGGCGTCTTGAAACAAAAGGGCATGGACCGTGGCGGCCATGCCCTTACAGCTAAACAGCAAATTGCCGATATGGCGCTCGCGCGGTCTCTACGCCAGACGCGGGAACAGCGGATCGCCCTTCTCGACGGGCTGACCGCCGGCAAGCAGGCCCCAAGTGCAAATGCGCTTGAGGTCGTCGCTCGCGGCCTCGCCCTCACAGGACAGGCGGCGCAGGGCCTCGGCAGAGGTCTGAGGCATGAGCGGCATCAGCAGGTGAGCGGCAATGCGGATGGCCTCGAGCAGGTTGTAGATCACAAACGCCAGCTCGTCAGCCTTGGCCTCGTCCTTGGCAAGTGCCCAAGGCTCGGAGTCCTCAATGTAGTGGTTGGCGGCGTGGATGAGCTCCATGACCTCGTCCTTGGCTCCGCCGTAATCGAGCACGTCCATCTTGGCCATGTAGCGCTCGACCAGACCATCGGCGATCTTTGCCAGCGGGTTATCGAACGCGTCGGCAGACGCCGGTTTAGCCGGGGCGCAGCCGTCAAAGTACTTTGCGCTCATGTTGAGCGAGCGCGAAATGAGGTTGCCCCAGCTGTTGGCCAGATCGGCGTTGTAGACCTGCTCCATACGATCGAAGCTGATGGCGCCGTCGGTGCCGGGGACCACGTCGGTCATAAAGTAATAGCGGTAGCCCTCGACGCCCAGCATGTCGATAACATCCTGCGGAGCGATGGCGTTGCCGCGGCTCTTGGACATCTTCTCGGCCTTACCGGTCTCGGCATTGCGCACGGTCAGGAAGCCGTGGGCAAAGACGTGCTCGGGCAGGGCCTCGCCGATGGCCATGAGCATCGCGGGCCAAATGACGCAGTGGAAGCGGATGATGTCCTTACCCACGATGTGGAACTGCGCGGGCCAGCGATAGGCCAGCTCGGCACGGGCCTCGTCGGTGTCGACACCGTAGCCGACGGCCGTCATATAGTTGAGCAACGCATCGAACCACACGTAGGTCACGTGACCCTCGTCAAACGGGACCTGAATGCCCCAGTCAAAGCTCGTACGGCTCACGGAAAGGTCGTTAAGGCCGCCCTCGACAAAGCTGCGTACCTCGTTCATACGGAACGCAGGCTCGACAAAGTCGGGGTGCTCGTCATAGAGCTTGAGAAGCTTGTCCTGGAAGGCGGAAAGCTTAAAGAAGTAGGACTCCTCCTGGACGCGCTCAAGCGGACGGTGGCAGTCGGGGCACAGGTGCTGGCCAACGCTGCCGTACTCCTCGTCGCCCTTCTGGACCTGCGTATCGGTGAAGTAGGTCTCGTCAGGCACGCAATACCAACCGTCGTAGCTGCCCTTATACAGATAGCCGGACTCCTTCATGCGCTCCCACAGGTACTGCACGGCATGATGCTGGCGCGGCTCGGTGGTGCGGATGAAGTCGTCGTTGGAGATCTCGAGCTTGCTCCAAAGCTCCTTGAAGTGCGGAGCCTGGCTGTCGGTCCACTCCTGCGGCGTCATGCCATGCTTGGCTGCGGCCTCGGCGACCTTCTCGCCGTGCTCGTCCATGCCGGTCAGGAACTTGACGTTATAGCCAGCGGAACGGCGATAGCGAGCCTGAACGTCGGCGATGATGGTGGAATAAGCCGTGCCCAGGTGCGGATCGGCGTTGACGTAGTAGATGGGCGTCGTGATAAAGAACGAAGGCTTGCTTTGATCCATGGGGTTTGTCCTCCAGAAAAACGTTGCATACAGGGGATGATTCTAGCGCAAGGGCTGGATATCCTCCATCTATTGCATATCGAGCACTATGGCATAGACATCGCGCTTGCGGCGCGAATACTTCTGAGACAGGCGCTTGGCCACCGCAGACGCGGGCTCCCCCTCCTCGAGCGCGGCGCGGATATCCTCGCGCAGGGCCTCGTCGGGATCCGCTGCCGCGGCGCCAACCGGCACGATACCGGCCTCCTCATCCTCGCTCGGCGGCGCGATGACCAGCGCAATCTCGCCCCTTACCTCGCCGCGAGCACGCAGCTCCTCGGCAAGCTGGTCAGCGGGCCCGCGCAAGACCTCCTCGTGCAGCTTGGTGAGCTCGCGGCAGACGGCAACCTCACGCTGGGGAAAGACCTCCGCCACGGCCTCGAGCGTCGCCACGATGCGATGTGGAGACTCGTAGAAGATGAGTGCGCCGGGCACCACGGCAAGGCGCTGCAAACGGCGCACACGGTCGCCGTGCTTTCGGCCCAAAAAGCCCTCGAAGAAAAAATGCTCGCAGGGAATGCCGGACGAAACAAGCGCCGTGACGCAAGCAGAGGGCCCAGGAATAACTTCGACGGGCACATCGGCCTCACGCGCCGCCTCGACCAGCGCCTGGCCGGGATCGGACACGCTCGGCATGCCGGCGTCCGAGGCAAAGGCGAGGGTCTCCCCCGCCAGCAGACGGTCGACCAGGCCGGCAGCGCGGCTAGCGATCACATTCTCGTCGCAACGGACAAGCGGCTTGGAAATGCCCAGGTGCATCAGCAGCTTTGACGTCACACGCGTGTCTTCGCAGCAGATGACATCGGCAGCGGCAAAGGCCTCGCCAACGCGCGGGGACAGGTCACCCAGGTTGCCGATGGGCGTGCCGACCACATAGAGTTTGCCCGTATGGGCGCTGTTTTGCGTCATATCAACCTATTCAATCATGCCGCGCTCGAGCGTACCGAGCGCCGCGCGGGCGTCCCATGCTGCAATGCGCTTCTCGGTCTTCCACGTTTGGAAGAACCAACCGGCAGCCGGCGCAAACGAAGCCAGCTGGTTGGCGATAAACACGCGCTCGTAGGCATTGCGGCCCTCGGGCGTAACCGACGAGTTGGCAAAGATCGCCGCGCCCGACCATTCGCCCACCAGCACGGGGAACCCAGTCGAAATCGCTTCTTTAAGCTCGCGCTTGTTACGCGAAATCGCCGTCGTCAGCCCGCGAGGGCTCGTGATGTCGAGCGCATACTCGTCGCGGTAATGGTACAGGTGAAGGTCCATGTAGACGTTCTTGTACTTGGCGCCGCGCATAAAATGCTTCCACTCGCTGGGATGCCCCGACGACGAGAAGACGACGATTTTATCCTCGGGCATATACGAACGGACGAGCTCGTAGGCATCGCGATAGAAATTGCGCAGGTAGTGAGCGGGAATGCCATCCGTCATGGTGAAGAGGCTCTTGCGAACGCTCATCTGCGGCGTGTCCAGCAGCTCAATGCCCAGCAGGCTCTCGGCCTCGCCATAGCGATCGGCCAAGCGCTCGAGCACGTCGAGTGCGACATGACGGCCGTTGGTGGACGAATGCCACTCGGCGACAGCCTCCGGCGTGGTGGGCGAATCGTTGGAATCGCCCTGGCCACCGGGCACGGTTGCCAGATCGAGCAGCACGCGGATATCGTACTTGGCAGCCCACTCAATCGCGCGGTCGATGTAATCGACAACCGATATGTAGGAGGCATCGGACTCCTGTGAGCCAAAGGCATACCAGGGCACCGGCAGACGCACGGCATTGAGACCGATCTGCGCCATGCGGCGAAAATCGTCCTCGCTCACAAACGTCTCGTAATGACGACGCATGCGCTCGTTGTAAGCGGCGGTACCCATGGCCTCCTGCAGCTCGGCTGCGTTGGATGCGCCGGTCGCCGCGTACAGCGACGGGGTCACCCAAGGCTCGGGAATAAACCAGCCAGAGAGATTAACGCCGAGTATCCTCTCCATCACTGCCCCCTTCGGATCATGCAGGTCGAACCCGCATCGTATTGCATAGGATAAGTATCGTTTTGAGTATACCCGCGTGTGCGGACAGGCGACCGAACGGTCTGCAAAGTGACGCGAAAGTGGGAGGAATGTCTGGGGCGGGCGGGCTCGGAATGGTGCGACGAGGTGTGTACGCGCGCCGGAGGCAGGCACCGGAAAGTGTGTCCCGTTCTGAGCCCTTATTCTGGGACGCAGTTTCCGCAGAACCCTACATAAAAGAAAAGGACCCCTTTGCAGAGGTCCTAGTCAATTCAAGGTGGCGGGGAAGGGAATCGAACCCCTGACACGAGGATTTTCAGTCCTCTGCTCTACCAACTGAGCTACCCAGCCATTTGAGGTGTGCCTTGTTTCAAGGCTTGATTAGTATAACCAAGGACGCGTTCCGGTCAACCGAGAATTTTAAAAAAGTTTTTGAGCACAGCCTCGGTTCTATAAATCGGCACGTCAGAGGCATCAGCCGGCAGCAAGAAGTTTTTCACTCAGAGCCGCACGGGCAAACTCACTTGGCGTCATCCCCTCGGCAGCCGCCCGTCGACGAATGGCCTCCTTCATTCCCAGAGGAATCTTGACCGACAGCGTTGCCGTCCCCTCACCTGAGAGCGGGGGCCGTCCATGCACGATCCCACCAACGGTGTGTTCGCCATCCGGAAACTCTCCGCGCTCGTACGACTCGCACCACGCGTCAATCATTTCATCCGTTACAACCTGACCATTAGCGGCCGTATACGTCTTGCCCATCATCGACCCCTTTGCCGAGCCTGTTCAATCTCCTGCCAAAATTTCTTCTGGACTGGAGACAAGGCATGAATGATAAGCCACCCACGGACAAGCTCCACCGCGACAAGCTCCACGCTTCGTCCGTCTGAGAGCCATCCAATTGCAAGCCATCTCGGCGGCTCGTCCTTCGACTCGCGACGAATGCACTCAGTAACCGCAAGCCAAGCGCTAAGCACCTGCTTTTCCGTCAGGTGCTTTTTAGCGTTGGGATGGATCTCAACATCCATGCATCTTCTCCTCCATCTTACCCAATTTCGTATGACAAAAGTCCACTGTCGCCAATTCTTAAGCCGGCACGCGTTGGAGAGCAGGAGTCGAAACAATGATTGAAGGACGCTCTAGTACGGCCCAGGCGCCGAGGCAAGAGCACATGTGCCAAGGACGGACGTTTTCGTAGCGCGCGAGGATATTGCCGTCGCGATCGATGAAGGCGATGTCGATGGGATAGGCCATAAAACACGTATGGACCGAAGAGCAGCGTGGAAACGCCATGACGAGCGGCAGGCCGTTGGCGGCAACCGGACGCCGTCCCAGCATGCCGCGCAGGCGCACGACAAACGACTCCGCCACCACAAACTCGGCCGGCGTCCAACCCAGCCTGTTGAGTGCCCGCGCGTAAGCGATGTAGGACGAGACCGCGGTCACATGACCACCCCCGGACGCCATGGATCAACCGTCACCGCGCGCTCGTGCGACAACGTTGTCGGCGCCCCCAGCGAAACGCCAGCGATGCTGAGAGAAGTCGGCCACGGCTCATAGTGCATGGTGCAGGTGTAGGTCCTAAACGTACCGGATAGGGAGAGCAGGCCACCATCTGATGCCTTCGCGCCTTGCTCGCTCGACACTTCGATCTGCAAGTCATAGCCTTCCATGGCATTCAGAATTTGAGTCTGAACCGTCGCCGAGGCATCGGCAGAGCTTTCGTCGCCCTCCCCCTCCGACGCCACAGCGTGCGCCAACACGATGTCGGGCACCACGCGGTCGAAGCGCGCGACAGCGCTGGCAAAGATCATGACGTTGTACACGACGAGTGCCAGCACCAGCAAAACGGGCGTAACCACTGCCATCTCAACCGTCGCTTGGGCGCGCTCCTCGCGCAGACGCATGCGGATACTCATTACGACCCACCGCCCAGAACGCCAACCAGCGTGGCGACATCGACGGTGAGCGGGATGGAGCCGCCGCCGGGCAGAGGAATCTCCGCAAGTGTGAACACCGTACCGCTAATGGTGCGTTCGACTTGATATTCCAACGCCTCGCAAAGCGCCTTGGGATCGGTCACGCCCAACGGAATACTTCGCAGTTTGTCTTGCGCTTGAGAGAGACCCGCAATGTCAGACCCCGGACTCTTAATGACATTTGCGGAATCGGTCAGCACCGGCTTTCGCAGGCGCAAGTCGCACGGTTCCAAACCCAGCGCCGCCACGGACGCCGAAACGGTATCGCCGAGCCACGATGCAATGGAGCCCAACGCACCGCTGCCCCCTCCTAGGTCTTTAATCATCTCGTCCATAAGTTCGTCGGCCGAACCTTGGATGTCTCCGTATCCCACGAGTAGCCGTCCCCAAACATCCATGACGCCGTCGAGCACGCCGGCAACGCCGCCCGAGCGTTCCTTCAATGTCGAGAAAAATCGCGAAAGCATGTTGTTTTGCGCCGTCGCCTCATCGGGCGCCAGCACCGCGGCAGAGATAGCACCGCGATCGCCAAGCCTGACTGCCGCGTTAAACGAGGAGTTAAGTTGATCGGGGCTGGTAATGTCACCCGAAACTGCAAAGGCGACCACGCCGTTGCGGCCAGGTGGGGCGATACGCGGGCGCTCGCCGGAAAGCGCTTTAATGGCCTGGTCAAACGCATTGCCCGCACGGTCGGCCTCATCCTCGGTCTGACGCTCAAGTTCGAGTTCTTTGTTGCGGCATTCGACGTAGTCTTCCAGAGCCTCTTTGAATCGATCAAAGTGGTACTCAAAGCCGTTTTCGATAGAAGTCGAAGGAGCCGCAACGGCACCGAGCGACGAAACACCAAAATGGCATCTATTGCATTTGTCCTGCCCGTCATAAGCAGCAACCGAGGCCAGCCCGCATGGCGCCCCCTTCTTATAGTTGGGGCAACTCGTTCCGTAATGCAGATACGTCTTGCCATCGATGGCACTGGTTGGCCACACCGTATCGGTATAGAGTTCCGTCGCTCGCACCTCGTCA
Organism: uncultured Collinsella sp.; assembly: GCA_902491915.1. Taxonomy (GTDB): domain Bacteria; phylum Actinomycetota; class Coriobacteriia; order Coriobacteriales; family Coriobacteriaceae; genus Collinsella. The sequence continues at coordinate 3,234 of CABUJL010000033.1, read as the reverse complement.
GTGTTGCGCGGCAACAGCGGGATATAGGAAGCGACTTCATCTCCGTCCTCGGTTACATATGCACGATTGACCTCTGTACTCGCATAGGTGTAAAACGCCTTGCGCGCCGCCGACTCCGCCTTCGTCTCGACGCTTGAACCCTGCGGTTTTTCGTCTGCCAGGCGTTGACGGTAGTAGGTCTTCGCGCGGTCGAGCGCCACCTGTGGCTCCCACGAAATGCTCGAGGCATAATGCGGGTTCTGCTCACCCGAGAGCTTTGCCAAACTCCTCGCACGTTCCCACATGCATGAACAGCTACCGACCGAAGCCGGAACCGATCCACCGCAATCCGCAAGCCAGGCGCGTTCTTTTGCTTTCGCCGTCTCCTCCGAGGCCTTCTGCAGCTCATCTGCTGCGCGCTCCAGATCTTTCGATGTGTCTTTAATGGCATCGGTCGAGATCTCAGAACCCTCGAGCGCAACGAAATCCGACTCGGACATCCTGGGCACGGCAAGCGCCGTACCGGTATAGGTCACACTATCGGTATCCTGCGCCGACACCGCCTGCGTGGCACGCGCGGCAATCAGATACGGCAGAGCCGTCTCGATTTTCTGCAAGCCTTCCGATGCGCTTTTGGCAAACTTGTTGCGCGTTTTAATGATCTCAATCCCGGTGTCGACCATATTGCCGGCAACTGGTTCGGCACCCGGGATGAGGATGGCGACCAGGCCCGTCCCGATCGTGGCAAACCCCGCTAGCCCCAGACTCAAGATGCTCGCATCAACCACCGTGGCAGCCGTGTGATAGGACGACACTACGTTGGCACCCGCCAGCGCGCCGCTATCGGCCGCCACCTGGGTGTCCCCCGCGCGCGACATGCTCCATATCGCCGCGGTCGACGAAAACAACAACGTGAGCACCACTAGGATGACCACGGCAGAAGAAAGCGTGGTGTAGGCACCGTCTTCGATAAACAGGTCGATACCGGCGCGGCCCATAAAGCCGCCTCGCTTGCGATGGCAGCTCGGACGGCGCGTCAAAACGCGTCTAGACCAGAAACGCTTAATCCCATGCAGCAATCCACGAATCATAATCTCCCTCCAGCCATTCGGGACGTGATTGATATGAGACATCAACCTTGAGCTCAACGTAGCCGCCCTCGGCGGTACCACCCATAGCCTGCACAAACGCACCGATCACAGGCAACGGCTTGACCTCGCCAGAAACGGACACGGACGAGACGCCACCCGCATCGGCCCGACCAAGCTCGATATCCCACGACAACGGCCCGCCGGCATGAAAGATCGAAACGTTGGGCACTGCGGCAAGCCGGCGGCAGGTGAACTCCTTAAGATCGTCATCCTCCGCCGTCGTCGTGGTCATGAGCCGCGCGGTCTCGGCGGCGGCAGACTCCATGACCGCGCGCGTATAAAGCAGGCACACCGGTTGCAGGGCGAGAAGGATGAGCGTCAAAAACGTCGGCAGCAAAAAAGCGGCCTCGACCGTAGACTGCGCCCGGTCCTCGCGCGCAACATCAATACAACACGATGTCCTTAGCACCCGCAGCAGCGTCGACAACCGATGTCGAGGTGACGCCGTGAGATGCCGCCCGCTCGACCAGCGCCGCCAAGCGCCCATCGGCACCGGCACGCCAAAGCCCCGCGATCGCCAGCACGATGGAAAGCAGCGCCACCGTGACGATGGCGTATTCCACAGTCGCTTGGGCAACCTCTTCACGCAGAACGCCATGCATTTCACGATCCCTCCTTTGAGCTTATTGTTTGCGGTACCAGGCGCACGGCGCGCAGACGACACGAAGCATCGCCGGTATCCGCGGCAACCGTCACCATATCGACCCAGCCGCGTCCGTCACGCACGATAGCGCCCCATACGTTGCCCTTAATATCGAGATAGCCGCTCAGGGCGAGCTGGACCGTTGGCACCTCGCGGTAGGCGCGTAACATATCCGCCGCTGCCTCGGTCATCGGTCGGTCCTCGGACCATGCAAGCCGGACCGCAATCGCGTTGTCCTCAGACGAATCCGTCGCAGTGCCAGACCGCTTGTCGAGCGTCCGCAGAAAGGTTTGCGCCGTGACAGCGACATCCGAATCGTCCACATCTCGCATCTCATCTTTTTGAGACGCCACCGCCGAATCTGAGCCCGAATCGAAGGCGGCCCCAGGACGCTGCTGCCGCGCGGCGTTAAGCCCCCAAAGCACCGCCGCTATCGCCACGGTCAGGCATGCAAACACCAGCAACACCCCGATGGGGCGCTCGCCCTCTACAGGCTGTTGATGCCCTCGCTGATAGCGTTCCATAGATCTTGGACCTTGCCTTTAAATGCAACGATGGCAATAATCGCGATCACCACAAGCACACCCACCAAAATGGCGTACTCGGTGGTACCCTGCGCGCTCTCCTCCTGCAACAGCTCCTTGGCATGCTGGCGAGCGAGAATCGCCCGGCAAAAAGCCCAGTTCCAAGCCTTGTCAGCAACTTCGACCATCGTGTTCATGTATTCCTCCCTACATCATCCCGCCTGCTCCCAGCAGCGGGCCCAATATGGACAGAAGCAACGCCGGCAAGATGAGCGTGCCGGTGGGAATCAGCAGCTTGACGGGCGCACGCTCAATCTCGCGCTCGACCGCGGCGCGATGAGCCGCACGGATCTCGCGACTTTGAGCGGCCAACGTCTCGGCAAGTGGGGCACCCAGGGCGAGCGCCTGCCCCACCGTGATGGCAAAGGTCTCGAGCGCTCGCACGTCCAGGTCGCGCGCGGCGGCCAACAACTCGTCCTCACGCGTGCCCACGCCCACCTGCCACGCCATGCAGGCCCGCTCAAGGCGAAGAGCCAGCACTGACCGGCGGTTGGCGCAGAAAATCTCAAGCGCCGCATCAAACGAAAGACCGGCCGAAAGGCCCAAGCGCACAACATCGATCATCTCGGACACTTCGCCGAGCGACACTCGCGCCGGGCCGCCCGCTCCAACCGCGCCCTTCACTCGCGCGGTCAGGGCATCGACCACCGAGCGACTCGCGGCAGCGACCAGCACCGCCTCGCGCTTGCAGGCCCCTGCGATCTTGCGCGCATCCGCCCGATCCAAACCCGTCGCGACAACTACACTCAGGGCACACAGGCAAGCCACAACTGCAACCAGGGCGCTCATAGCTCCACCCGCATAATGCGCCGGATAACCACCAGGGCAACGACGTTGAGGGCTAGACCCAGCACCACAGCGCCCGCACCGGCAGGCG
>CABUJL010000032.1 GCA_902491915.1 uncultured Collinsella sp. | reverse complement strand
GTCGTCGGTGTAGGTCTGCTCCATCTTGACTGCCGGCTGCGACAGCGTGCCGTCGCCGCTATCCTTCACCGTCACCGTGACGCGGTAGGAAGCGCTTGAATACCCGAACCCGGGCAGCCAGCTAGCGTCGTTTTGAGACGGCGTGGCCTCGGCAATGAGATAGGTGTAGGTGCCGGGCTTGGCGTACTCAATATTGCCGAAGTCGAACTTGTCCCCGTTCTTGACGGTCTTCACAACCTGCTTCATACCACTCACGGGCGCATCCTTGGCACCGGCGGGCATCGGCGTTCCCTTGTCCGCGCGCAGGTAAATCTTGAAGCTATCGCCATCCTTCCAGTCACGGCCCCGGAGCACCTTCTGCGCCCAGAACGCATTGGTGAGCGTCACCGGCGGCTTTACGCTGTAGGTATTCGTGAATACCAGCTTGTTGGCGGCGGCCACCGTGCCGTCGGCGTTCTGCTTTGCGATCGTGCCGGAGATGCTGTCGCCCTCGCCGCTCGGGGCGTTGCCGCCCTGCTCGCGCTTGGTCAGCGTGAAGCCGGCCGGCATCTTGTCCGTATCGGTCAGCTCCTGCACCGTGTAGGCGTCGTGCTCGTCGAGACCGTACACGCGGATCGTCTGGCCGGCCGTGATGGTCTGCTCGCGGCCGTTCGTCAGGTCGAACATATCGCCGACCTGCTTCTCGCTTGCGGCCCCCGCGTTCTCAAACACTGCGGCCTTGTACGTCTTCCCCGCCGACGTGGGCACGGTGAACTTGAAGGTGAACTTCGCGTCCTTATTGCCCGTCAGTCCCTTCGGCACCACGACATGCTTGGTCACTTCGAGGCTCGCCTCGCGCTTGTTAGCCACGCGCACACAGGTGGCACCCGTGAACAGGGCATTCAGGTTCATGTCGCCCAGATTGGCACGGGCACCTTTCGACGTGGTCCCCTTGGGCCACTCGTCCTGGGTGATACCCATACGTATCCAGCCCGTCTCGGTCTCCAGGCGGTAGGGTTTGCCCTCCTCGGTGGGCCCATACTGGTACATGCGTCCGTTAGCGCCGTACTTGAGGCGCACTGTGTCGTCTGCACCCACGGGTTCGACATCGGTCCACGTCAGGTTGCCGTTATCATTGGCCTCGCCATTCGAGGTCTGCCGCGTACCTTTGATCCACGTAAGCGTGTTGTCGATGTCGCCCTCTGCGCCAAACTGGCCCAGACTCTTCATGAGCGCGCCCGGCCCCACGAACGTCGAAACGCCGTCATCGTCCGTACCAGCATCGGCATGGACGCCGTAATCGTCCACAATCACCTTGGTGAGCGTGTCGTTAAGCAGGAAGCCCTTGGGAGCCGAGACCTCCTTTAGGAAGTAAGTTCCATTCACGAGCGGCATGTTACCGGCGCTTGTATTCGGGAATATGCCCGCACCTTCGAGCGGGACCGGGTTGCCGACCGACCCCGTCGTCAGGGTGTCGTAGGGGGTCTGCTCGCCCTTGAGCACGACCTTGCCGTTCGCGTCTGTTGTCACCTGATCGGCCGTGTACAGGCCGAACTTCGCGCCGTCTACGGGGTTGCCCTCGGTATCGGTCTTCTGCACGAACAGGCGATTCTGGATGTTCGTGACGAGCAAGCGCGTGGCGAACTGTCGCTTGAAGTTCGTGCCGTCTGCGATGTCGTCGCTGTACACGTGGACGGTGTTCTCGGGCGTCGCGTCGCCGATCGAGCTCGCCGTTGTGTGGTAGGTGGCCACCGTGTACTCGGCATCCTTGCGGGCATCACCGCTCAGCAGGTAGTAGTACTTGGAGATGTCACCGGGCAGATTTTGAATCTCTACCTGGTACTGGCCGCTTGTGTTGAGCGTGAAGGCGTGCAGGTCCTTCTTCGCCGCCTCGATAGCACCGGTCATGCCCGGCTCCTTGGCGAGGGTGTATCCCGCTCCCGTCGATGGGTCGCCCGACACGGCGTACCAATTGCTCGGATCTTTGATACCTGTGCCTGCGCTTTTGTCGCGCTTGAGCACCACAGCGAACAGTATGCCGGAGTCCAGATTGACGGTCTTGTCGGGCTTCGTCAGGTCATTATTTGCCTTGTACACGGTCAACGGCGCGGTGATGGTCTCCTTCGCGGCGGCGAACGCACCGGTCTTCCACACGACGCTGCCCGCATCCATACCGCCGCGGTTGATGATGACGCCGCCCGCGCCGTTCTCAGCGCTCGCGGGCACGTACTCGAGCTGCATGCTGCCACCCGTCGCCGTGAGACTCGAGCGGTATCCCTCGGGCACGTGCGTCTCCTTCAGGAGGTAGTACTTGTTGTCGTGATTCTTGTTGTAGAGATCGTCGAAGTTGATGACGCCGTTGTCATCGTCGTTCGTGAGCGTTAGGTGGCCGGCATCGTCCGTGGTGCCAGAGCCGAGAAGCGCGTTCTCGTTATTGGTCGTATCTGTAAATTTCCCGTCTGTTTTGTACAGCGCGAACTCGACACCCTGTACGAACTTGCCGTCCTGGTCGAACTTGATGATGTCGGACTCGGGCACCGTCACGAGGTTGAACTTGAGCTCCATGTTGGAGTCGGTGGCGCCGCGCTCCAGGTAGAAGAACTTGAGGGTGTGGTTGGTGCCGTCTTTGAAGGTGTTGCCGTCGAAGCCCGAAGTGCCCTTTTTCGCTGCCTGGTACTTGCTCAGCAGCGTGCCGTCGCTTTTGTCGTTCACCTTAATGTCGCCCGTTTGAAAGTTGATACTCAGACTCGCACGGCTGTGAATACCGCCGATATCACCCACGAGGACATCATCGATGAACACCCAGACGTCATCATCGCCGGCGAACTCGAAGGTCATGTCCTTCTTATCGTTCGTCAGGCCGCCGTTGGGCTGCACGAATCGCGTGGACATTGAGAGGCCGAAGTGGTGGTTGACGTGGTTACCGGCGTTGTCTGCCGTGATGCCATTTTGGACGAGCCGGCCGCTTTCCTCCTTGAACACCTTGTCTGCCGCATCGAACGGGAAGAACTGACCCCGATGGGACGAATCGCCCACTTTGTCAATGCCCCAGGTGTCATAGACGTCGAAGGCATTCTTGTCAGCGTTGTAGGCTGCGTAGTTTTCGGAGCTGTCATAGACGTAGTAGCCGTCCTGAACCTTGAGGAGGCCCGTCACGCCAAAATGGGACGTCTTGCCGGTCTGGGCAGAGGAATCGAACAGATAGCGGAGGGAGTCGCCGCCATAGGTACCGGAAAGCTGCGGGTAGCCGTCTGAAAGCGTGTTGCTGACAATGCCGGGTTGCGGGTTCGTGTTGCCCGTCCAATGGTTGAGCGGTGCATCACCCTGGCCATCGTTAAACTGGAACCGGTGGCTTGCGTTGATGCCGCCGTTGCCGGAAACCGACAGATGGTTATCCGGATTCACCCAGTAATCAAACAGGTTAATTGTTGTCCCCGAAGGCGAAATCGTCGGAACCGTGTGGTCCGAAATTGCCGCCTCGGCACGAAGCGGCAGGAAGAAACTCGCCGTCAGCGCGATGGCGAGGGCCAGAACAATCGCATATGGCGAGACCGAGCGCAGCCCGCGACGACGGCCACAAGACATGACGGACCACCGCTCGCGCGGCCGGTGTTCACCAGGAAGTTCCCTGCTTAGACACCCCCGGTAGCAATATTCACGAGTCGAGACGTCATCTCTCTGAGCTCCTGCATAATTTCCTCCCCAGTCACACGGCGACCTGCCCGGGCGCTCCCCGGGGGCCGAGGCGGTCTGGCACATGCCCGCGGTCGTTCAAGGAATACCAACCCCAGCATATGTCTCTTAAGATATCTTAGCCTTTTTCTATTACAGTTTTTGTCTCATTACCGATGAAATCGGCTCAGTCCCTTTGTCACATTCTAGAGCGTGTGGAGCAGGGCGATGAGGAAGCGGATGCCCTGGAGGTAGGCGCGGCGGGTGATGCGCTCGTTGGTGCCGTGGACGCCGCGGTCGCACTCGTCATCGTCGACCACAAAGGCCGAGAAGCGAATGCACTCGGAGCAAATGCGCTGGTAGTTGGCAGCGTCGGTCGCACCGATCACGGTCGAAGGGACAATCGCCAACGGCTCAGATGATCCGTTTTCCTCTGTCCCCAATGGATCACGGAAATAGCGGGCGGCGATGGAGCGAACCGCCTCGAGACCGGGGCCACCGATGCGCGGGGACGGCGAGGGTTCGGAGCTGCCGGGGCCCAGCTCCACTTCGACACGACCGGCAAGGTCCGCCCCGGCAACCGCCTCACGGCAGCGCGCCACAACGTCGGCCACGCTCGTACCCTCGAGCATGCGGAAGTTAATGTTGGCCCACATATCCTGCGGCATTACGTTGGCGCCGGTGCTGCCACCCTCGATCTGCGTGGGCGCGCAGGTGGTCGTCACCAGCGGATAGAGCTTTTTGCTGGCGAGGCAATCGCGGACAATGGCATCCCCGTTGGCGGCAATTTCATCGGCCGTGTAGAGCCCCAACTCGACGAGTTGGGCGGCAAGCAAGTCGGTCACGCGCGTCGGCCACTCGATATCGCAGATTGCGGTGATGGCACGACTGAGCACCTCGAGCGATGTGCCGCCGTAGGGGTTAGACGAATGCCCGCCTTCACTCTTCGTCTTGAGCACGATATCGGCATAGCCCTTCTCCGCGAGGTCGGCATGCATAAGCCAGCCCTCGCCCGCGCCATACTCGGCAGCCGAAACAATACGGTAGTCGCCCTCGTCGATCAGGTACTCAAGCTCAATGCCGCGCTCCTCGAGCGCGCGGCCGATGGCGCCTGCGCCGCACTGCGTGGTTTCCTCGTCCTGGCCAAAGGCGAGCAGCAGGGTACGCTTGTGCTCCCAGCCGTGCGCGAGCGCATACTCAACCGCCTCGAGAATGCCTGCGACCTGGTCTTTCATATCGATGGCGCCGCGACCCCAAATGTAGGTGTCGTCCACATGTCCGCTAAAGGGGGCATGCGTCCAGTCAGCCTCGGTGCCGGGTACCACGGGAACCACGTCCATGTGGCCCATGAGCATGACGGGTTTGAGGGCAGGGTCGGAACCGCTAAGCGTCACCAATAGCGAATGGTCGATAAGCTCGACCTCGCCCGCCGCGAACACGCGCGGATACGCCTGCTGCATATACGCGCGCAGGTCGTCGAACGGCTGCCAGTTCACCGCCTCGGCATCCATACTCGAAACGGTCGGAAACGACAGCACACGGCCCAGGCGCTCGCACGCAACAGACTCGTCTATATCGGCAAAATCATCCTCATGCGCAAAGAAGCGCCAAACCTCGGCCATGACATCCTTTCGATTGTAACGACAAGGGCCGCCCCACCGGAGCGGCCCTGCCACGTAAACGTTTGCGGTCGGTTATTTGTCCTCGAGATAACGCGAGAGGAACTCGCGGGTGCGCTGGTGTTTGGGGTTGCCGAAAAGCTCGGCCGGCGCGGCATCCTCGAGCACCACGCCCTTGTCCATAAAGACCACGCGGTCGGACACCGTGCGGGCAAAGGCCATCTCGTGCGTGACGACCACCATGGTCATGCCGTCGGCAGCGAGCTTGCGCATGACCTCGAGCACCTCTCCCACGATCTCGGGGTCAAGTGCGGAGGTCGGCTCGTCGAACAGCATGATCTGTGGATTCATGCATAGGGCACGAGCGATGGCCACACGTTGCTTTTGGCCACCGGACAGGCGACCCACGGCGGCGTGCGCGAACTTCTCGAGCCCCACGCTCGTCAGATGCTCCATCGCAATTTTTTCAGCCTCGGCCTTGCTCATCTTTTTGAGCATGACGGGCGCAAGCGTGCAGTTGTCGAGCACGTCCATGTTGTTGAACAGGTTAAAGCCCTGGAACACCATGCCGATGTCCTCGCGCAGCTTGTTGATGTTGCAGCGTTCGGCCGTGAGGTCCTGGCCGTGGAACCAGATGTGGCCCGCGTCCGGGGTCTCGAGCAGGTTGAGGCAGCGCAGGAAAGTCGACTTGCCCGAGCCCGAGGCGCCGATAATGGTGACGACCTCGCCGGGATTGACAGCGAGGTCGATGCCCTTGAGTACCTCGAGCGAGCCGAAGCTCTTGCGCAGGCCCTCGACGCGGATGAGCGGCTCTTGGTTTTGCGCGGCGGCCGCAGCGCCGGTAGTGGCGGTATCTGCCATGATGATTCTCCTCGTCTTGAGCCTAGTTGGAGCTGGGCAGCGTGGCCGGGGCCTCGGCGCCGAGCTTTTTGCCAAAGGCCTCGAGCAGGCGGCTCGCCACAAGCGTCAGGATCAGGTAGACCACGAGTGCCACGCAGTAGACCTCCATCTGGCGGTAGTACACGCCGGCGACGGTGGTGGTGGCGTACATGAGGTCGAACACGCCGATGACCGAAAGCACCGACGAATCCTTGATATTGATGATGAGCTCGTTGGTGAGTGCGGGGATCGCGTTTTTAATGCCCTGGGGGAACACGACCTTGCGCATGGCCTGCCACTGCGACAGACCCAACGAACGCGCCGCCTCGGCCTGGCCGGCGTCGATGGACTCGATGCCGCCGCGCAGGACCTCCATCATGTAGGCGGTGGAGTTAAGCGAGATGGTGACGAGGCCGGCGGTAAAGGTGCTCCAGATCTGGTTGGCCTGGGCGGTCTCGAAGCCCATGCCGCGCAGAACGGTAAAGCCCGCGTAATAGATAAGCAGGCCCTGGACCATCATGGGCGTGCCGCGCACAATGGTGGAGTAGACGGTCGCGAAGCCGCGGCCGATACTCTTAAAGAAACGCACCAAGTCGTTGTCCACGCGGTCGAACGTCTGAATGCGCAAAAACACAAAGAGCAGTGCCAGGAAGAAGGCGATGACGGTACCAAGGGTCGCAAGCGCAATGGTGATTTCGATGCCGCGGATAAAGAAGTCGCCGCTCTTGTAGGTCATGTAGACCAGGCTCGACAAAAAGTCGCTGGGGTTGGAGTCCGAGACAATGCTCACCTGCACCAGGTCGATAAATGACATGACGCAGCGGTCGACAAAGAAGATCGCCGCAATAGCAACGACGACATAGCTGCCCAGGCGCGCGCCGCGACGGAAGCGCTCGGAAGCAAACGGCGACGTTTCGCGATAGTCGTTCCAGTGCATGAGCTTGGTGACCAGCGCCGCCGCCGACACGACGAGCCAGGCCCAAAGAATTGCCCAGAGGCAGTCTTGGAACACGCCCGTAGGCGCCAAAAAGCTCAGCGACGTGGGGTTGCGCTGGCTAAACGCCAGGCCGAGCGCCGCGATAACGCTCGTGCCCAGATATACATAGTGATGGTCGGCCTTGATAAAGGAGGCCAGACGATTGATGGTTTTCATGCCGCCTCCCTATGCCGGCTGACGGTCGAGGCACGCGTCCCACATTTGGTCGCGCTCCTCTTGGCTAATGCCCTTGAGTGTCTTGTCGATGAGCTTAAGCAGTTTGTCCGAGCCCTTGCGGCAACCGACATTTGCCGCGACCTCCTGCTTAAAGCCCTCGCCCTCGGCAAAATGAATCGGCACGATACCCGGGTTTTGGGCCATATAGCCCTTCTCGTTCTCGGTGTTGTAGGTCACGGCGTCGCACGTGCCCTGCAGCAGGTTCGAGAACACCGTGGGGACGGAGTCGACCGGGTTCTTGTGCACAACGCCCGGAATCTCGTCGATGACGGTGTCGAGCATGGTGTCCTTTTGGCCGAGTACCGTGGCACCGCTAAAGTCGCTGAGCTTGGTGGCGTTTTGGTAGGGGGAACCCTCTTTTACGAACAGGCCAAAGTAGCCAATGAAGTACGGGTCGGAAAAGCCGACCGACTCCTCGCGCTCGGGCGTGGCGCTCATACCGGCGATGATGAGGTCGATCTGGCCGTTGTTGAGCGAATCGATAAGGCCCGAGAAGCTCTGCTTGACGGCAACGGGCTCGCCACCGAGGGCTTTGCAGACGATCTTGGCGATCTGCACGTCGTAGCCATCGGCATAGGCGCCCTGCACGTTGTCGATGGGGATGGTGAACTCACTGGCTTCGGAAACCTGCCAGTTGTACGGGGCGTAGGCCGCCTCCATGCCAATGCGGATCTTGTCCTTGCCGATCACGGAATCGGACAGGTCGTCGCGACCGCCGCCCGTCGTGGGCTGAACCACCTTGAGCGTGGACGGACGCTGACAGCCGGCGAGCGCGCCGGCGACGACGGAAGCGCTCGCAGCGAGAGCGCTACCCAAGAAGATGCGACGGCTGCACACCGGCTGTGGATGCGCGTCGCGCTGATGGGGAGAATGCATAATCTGCCTTCCCTGTTGAATCGTATGCTGACGACTTAACAGGATATACGCCAGCGACCAGCAGTGCAGCACAAGCTCGAAAAATTAATAGACACATGGTAGTCATTGGGGACGTCGATGTTTTGGCAATGCCGGCGAGCGACGTCCAGAGCGAACAAGTGGCATGAAAAAGACAAGGCATGACCAGAAGGTCTATGCCTTGCCTTTTGAATGACAAATTATCGCTCTGGACGGCACGCAGCATCGACCGAGCGGCGGAACCTCTAGAGCAAGGTGACGCTAAAGCTGCGTTTATCGGTAGCGCCGGGGGCCAAGGTGATGGTGTTGACCTTGTGCTCAAAGACGTCGTCCTCGGTGGACATGGTGGTGTGACCGGTCCAAGGCTCGAGCGCCACAAACGGGGCGTCGTTGGCGGCAGACCACACGCCGATGTACTTAAAGCCCTCAAAGTCGATCTTGACGCCGTGGCCCGACTTGCGGCCGCGCAGCGTGAGCGTGGAGCCCGGGGCATCGGTGAACATGATGGCATCGTTATCGAAGCTGCGGTGCGTGATGGGCAGCACGTCCGAGTTATCGGGAGCCTTGTAGCTACCCTCGAACGTCATGAGGCCATCGGGCGTGATGATGGGGGCCTCGTTGGTCCAAGCCTCGGTAAATGCCAGCTCGTAATCCTCGAACGCCTCGTCCTCGGCACCGGGAGCAGGTACGTTAAATGCGGGGTGGCCGCCCACCGAGAACGGCAGGTCCACGTCGCCGGGATTGGTGACGGCAAAGGTCTGGGTAAGTGTGGCGTCACCAGTCAGGGCATAGGTCATGTTGAGCTTAAAGTGGAACGGAAAGGCCTTGAGCGACTCGAGCGTGTCGGTGATCTCGTACGTTACCGAGGAGCCGTCCTCCGAAACCTCGACCAGCTTGTGCTCGACGATGCGCGCGAGGCCGTGGCGCGGCATCTCGCAGGTGCCAGCCGCAGACGTCGCCGTGTTGTTGCGCAGCGAGCCCACAATGGGGAACAGGATGGGCGCATGCTTGCCCCAAAAGGCGGGGTCGCCCTGCCACAGATACTCGTTGCCGTTGAGGGCAAGGCTCGTGAGCTGGGCGCCCATGGAATCGATGGCCGCGGTGAGGCTGCCGCGCTTGATGGTAGTGACGGTAGACATGCTACTTCCTCCAAAAGTAAACAATAGTGTCGAGGGCTATTGTCCCACTCTTGGCGGCGGGGTTGAGCGACAGGCGCAGTTATTGAGCAATAGCGTAAAGGTCAAACCCGCCCTGCGGAGTGCTATCGACCGTATCGGGCGCCTGCGAGTTAAAGCTCACGGGAACCATGCGCTTTGAGGCGCGGAAGCGCGTGCCGTCGGTGGCGACGGGCGGTTCGTCGACGGTGAGCTCGTAGTCGCCGGGCTTGAGCTCGATGCCGTCACCAGCGGAATTGACGTATTGATACTCGTCAATCGTCTGCCCTTTGAGCGTACGCCCCACGATGTGGATGAGCATTTGGCTGTCGCCACGCGCGGTGTCCCACATCGCGCCGTCCTTGACCTCGACCGACACATGTACCGAGCGCGTGCGGCTGAGCGATTGCTCGACAGACATCTCGACCTTGGCGGCGTCTTGACGCTGCTGCTCGACATGGCTCCAAACGCTACCGATTGCCGAGCAGGCGATAACGCCGGCCATGAAGGCGATGAGGATGGGGCCGAGCGGAGAACGGCGGCCCGCGTCTTCCTCACGAGCCAGGTCGGGGCGATGTGTGGGCGCAGGCGCCTGGGCGCCTTGCGCGGGCACGTCGAGAATGCTGAAGGATGCCGTGCTGTCGGGGTCGATGGTGTGACGCGGCTGCGGGATCTTTGCCGGCGAGATGGACATGTCCGCCGGCTCACCGAGTGTGGCCGTGGCATCGGCCTTAGCCTCATCGGCCTCGGCTTGGGCCCAAGCCTGCTCAAAGGTCAGGGGCTCGGCGGCATCGGAGGCGGCATCAGGCTCGACAGCGGCATCGTTGCCGGTCTCGTCCTCGTCGCTCGACACGTCACGCGACGCGGGCTCGTCCCACTCCTCGTCCGGAGCCTCGCCCTCGCTATACCACCATTCAAAGTTATCGATATCCATACGGGGCGCCCCTTAGGCCTCGCAAATAAACACTCGCTAGTCTTATACCCCCAGACGGCACCGAAGCTCACCCGCGCCGGACACGAAAACCGTCACAACATTCGACGTTTTTCCTCGTTTTCGAGATTTTCATCGAATGTTGTGACGGTTTAGGCGGCAGCCACGCCGCGAATGTGACAAAGAGACTGTCCCTTTGTCACATTCTGTTAGAGTTGCAGGGATTGAATCCCGCTTATTCACGCGACATTGGAGTGACAACCTTGACCGCCGCAACCACGCCAAAAAGTAAGTCAACCGCCGCCGCGCTCTCCCCCGCGCGCACCAAGCTCTGCCTGGCGCTGCTCGTGTTGTTAGGCTTTTCGCTCGGCTGTTCGGAGTTCGTGGTCATCGGCATCGAAAGTGACTTGGCGACGGAACTCGGCGTATCGCTTGCCACCGCAGGCCAACTTATTAGCGTGTTCGCACTGATCTACGCTATCGCGACGCCGGTGCTCGCGCTCAGCACGGGGCGCTTCCGTCGTTACCAACTGCTCGTGTGCTATAGCATCGTCTTTGTGCTCGGCAATCTGGTCATGGCGCTGGCACCCAACTTTCAAGTGCTGTTCGCCTCGCGCATCATCTTGGGCTCCGTCTCGGGCGCACTGCTCGCCGTGGGCGTGACGTATATCCCCGAGCTGCTGTCCCCGCAGCAGACCTCACTCGCCATCTCGGTGGTGTACGGCGCGTTTTCCGTGGCAATGGTCTTTGTCACTTCGATCGGCAAGTTTGTGGCCGACACGCTCGACTGGCACGTGGCCATGTACGGCACGTTGACCTTTGCCGTTCTGATCTGCGGAGCGCTCGTGATGTTTATGCCGCGCGCTGGGCAAACCGACGAGCCCGCCACCTTTCGCGAGCAGGCGGGTCTGCTACGCGAGCCGAGCATCGTCACCGGCATGCTCATCTTTTTGTTTGGCGTGGGGTCGGTCTACGTTTTCTATGGCTACGTGACGCCTTATCTTGAGCAGGTGCTGGGCATGGGCACGGTCGAAGCCAGTACCACGCTCATGGCCTACGGCGTGTTCTGCCTGATCTCGAACATCCTGGGCGGATGGATCGATGCGCGCTTTGGCATGAAGGCGCTGCTTGTGACGTTCGTGCTGCAGGCTGCGGCGTTACTCGGGCTGTTTGCTGTGGGCGGCACCATGCCGCTCGCGCTGGCCTTTGTCTTTAGCTTGGCGCTGCTCATGTACCTGTTCTCGGTATCGTGCATCACGCACTTTATGGATGTGGCACGCAGCCGCCATCCCAAGTCGATGGTACTCGCAAGTTCGGTTGAGCCCATGGCGTTTAACGTCGGCATCTCGTTTGGCACCGCAGTGGGCGGCGCCGTGGTAAGCAGCATTGGCATTGCGCACGTAGGCGCAGTGGGTGCCGCGTTCTCGCTTGTGGCCTGGGTGCTTACGCTGGTGACGATTAAATTGGCTCACTGGGAGCGCAGGCGGGCAAGGGCGCAGGCGTAGATGCGATACTCGAGCTCGATGATGGCGATCGAAAGGAAACCGCATATGCAACGTGTACTGTTTATCTGCCATGGGAACATCTGTCGCTCGACGATGGCTGAGTCCGTGTTTACCGAGCTAGTGCGGCGCGCCGGGCGCGCAGGCGAGTTTGTCATTGATTCCGCTGCGACCTCGACCGAGGAGATCGGCAACCCGCCACACCACGGCACCATTGCCAAGCTACGCGAGGTCGGGATTCCCGTCGTCGCACATCGCGCACGTCAGGTGCGTCGCGCGGAGTATGGCGACTGGGACCACATTGTCTATATGGACGACGAGAACGCCCGCGCCCTGTACCGAATTTTTGGGAAGGACCCCGATGGCAAGATCTCGCGCCTGCTCGATTGGACCGATCGCCCCGGCGACGTGGCCGACCCCTGGTACACCGGCAATTTCGACGCCACCTACCGCGATGTACTCGCCGGTTGCACCGCCATGCTCGAGCAGCTGTAGGCGCTCGGGCGGCGCGGGCACACGGGCCACGCCATCGGCATAAAACGAGCGTGGATTTTCTCCCACTTTGAGCGTTCGAGTGCGCTCTAAACGGGAGAAAATCCACGCTCGTTATCTCGGTGGGAGAAAATCCACGCTCATGAATGTGACAAAGGGACTACCCCTTTGCCACATCCGGGACTGGCCCTAGACCGGCTTGACCTCCAGCTTTATCCCTTCGGCGCAGGAGCCGCCCAAAACATCCGAAAGGGCCCAGGTCGCATATAGCGGCAAATAGAGAACCGCTCCGTTGCGCTCAACGTTGCCTCTCGAGAAAACAATCCCGAGCCTTACGCCATATTCAGCCGTATCAAGCACATGACCGAGCGCAGCGTGCGCGTGGTAATAGGAGCCCGATTTAACCTCGATCGGAACAGCCGTCCCATCCGGTCCATCGACCACAAAGTCCACTTCGCCGCGCTTTTTTGTCTGATAGTAGTAAAGCTGGCGATTTTGGGCAGCTAGCTGCTGGGCCACCACGTTTTCGTAAATGCCGCCCAGATTGGGCTCTTTGCTATCAAGATACGCCGCTTGGGCGACTCCAACGGGGTAGCGCGCCATCAACATGCCCGTATCCGATTGATATAGCTTGAACTGCGATGGCCGTGCCGTCTTGAGCAGGGGCGATTTTGGCTCGGTTACGATATCGGCTTTGAGAGCAACGCCGGCATCGACAAGCCATACAAAATCTCGCTGATACTTCTCGTAGTGAGCCTTGGGGTCAATGGAATTGAGCACGAAGCGCTTGTTTTCGCCCTCGAGCATAATAGGGAGCTGATCGTAGATGCTCTGCACCTGCAGGGCTCGCCCGCTTGCATACTTGGAGATATCCCGCCGGTACTGTTCGTTGAGCTCTGACTGCAGCTGACGAACAGAGGCAAGGTCGCCCTGCGTGTCAAGGAAACGCTGCACGACCTCCGGCATTCCGCCGACAACGGTATAGGTCCTGAAGTTTGCCATCATCGCGTCATGAATGTAATCAGGAATGGGCCTCTCGCTGATACACGCGTCACGTATCGTTTGGCGAGCCCCCTCGCTCACCCCGGTTGCCCAGCAAAACTCCTCAAAATCGAGCGGGAACATCCTAAGCTCGTGGACATACCCCACGGGATAGGACCTGACGCCCTTGAACTGGGTCCCGAGCATTGACCCCGAAAACGCCCAGCGGCACCTCCCGTCCTCTACAAGGAACTTTGCCATCGTCATGATGTCGGGGGCCTCTTGGACCTCATCGATAAACACGAGCGTTTTGCCTGGTGCAATCGACTTTCCCGAAAGAAGCGTCACCCTGCTGATGAAATCATCGGCATTCCGCGCCTCGAGAAGAGCATCTTTTGCCTGGCGATTTTCCATGAGATTGAGCTCGATGTAGGTTGCATGGCTGGCTTTGCCAAATGCGCGAATCGAATAGCTTTTGCCGATCTGGCGAGAACCCGTGATGAATAAGGCCTTTTGCTCGGCAGACTTCAGCCAACGCTCCAGCTCTGCCGCTATTTTCCTGCGCAGCATAGGCTCTCCCCTCAGTGTCATCAAATGAAATGCAAAGTTTTATGCGCTTAATTATCGATGAAATGTAGGATTTTTAGAACCTAAAATCGGATGAAATGCAGAGATTTAGGATTATAAGCAAAAAGAAGGGGCAGCCCCGGCGAATGTGACAAAGGGACTGTCCCTTTGTCACATTGCGCTCGACTACTCGTCGACGATCTCGGCAAGCCAGACGTTCAGCGTATCGACCTCGGGGCAGCAGAACTTTGCCGTACCGGGCTCGTTGCCAGGCACGGTTCCGCCATAGCGCAGGATATCGATATAGGGAAAGCCCACATGGCAGGCCATGGCACACATCTTGCCGCGGTCTCGGTCGAAGTCAAAAACGTCGCCCGGCTTGTGACCATGGTGGCAGCGGCACGCACCCAGCTGGTCCACGCAGCTCACGCGGATGCGCGGACGCTTGCCCCGCGGCGCGCCGAGCGGCTTGTTCTCGCCCGCAGGCTTGGCGCCGCCCTCGCCAGCATTACTCATGGTCAATCACATCCAGGCAGGCCTCGATGGGAAGGCCAGCCGACTTGTCCTCTTGGTCGGCATTGCGCTCGATAAGCTCAGCCACCACGCGCATGGCATCGGACGTCGCGCGTTGCAAACTCCAACCTGCCATAACGCGGCCGACGAGCACCGCCGAGAACGTGTCACCCGTGCCCGGGAAATAGACCGGAATGAGCTCAAAGGGAATCGTAAAGTACTCCCCCGCTACATGGTCGTAACCGATAACCGCGTTCGTGCCATTGACCACGGCGCTCGTAATGACCACCGACTTGGCACCCAGCTCGCGCACGGCGTCCACAAGGGCGCGAGCCTCATCGGGCGTAATTTGCTCGGCGATAGGCCTATCGGCAAGCAGGCACGCCTCGGTATAATTGGGCACCGCGTAGTCTGCGCACTCCAGCAGGTGCCGCATAAGGCCAATCGTGGACTCGGGCACGCCCGCATAGAGCTTGCCGTTGTCGCCCATGATGGGGTCGACGAACACCTTGGTGCCCTTTTGCGCACGGCGGTGGCAAAAGTCCGAGATGATACGCGTCTCTTCCTCGGTCACGATAAAGCCGGTCGAGATAGCGTCGAACTCAAAGCCGAGCTCCTCCCAGATGGCAAGACTCTGGCGCACGTACTCCGTGGTGTCGTGGATGTAGAACTTGGGGTAGTTGAGCGTATCGGAAACAAGGGCCGTCGGCAGGTTGTGGATGCGATAGCCCATATGCGACAGCACCGGCAGCATGGCGGAAAGCGCGACCTTGCCGTAGCCGCACATATCGTTGATCAACAGCAGCTGAGTGTTCTTCATGAGAGTCCCCCTTGGGTCGGGCGCGGCACGATGGCGCCATAGTGCAACTAAGTGTAGCGCAGGGAGCACGGCAGGCGGGCGCTGGTGCCGTGGAGGTCGAATTGTTGCGGAAAGGTTACGGGAAGGAAGCTAGTCGTTGGGGACGTTCTTAAACGACTAGTCAAACAAGAACGTCCATTACAGTC
>CABUJL010000031.1 GCA_902491915.1 uncultured Collinsella sp. | reverse complement strand
CCGGGACAACGGAGACGTAAGCGGCCTTGTCGCCCTGGTAGGCCAGGGAAAGCGCAGTGTTGGCCTCGGCGCCGCCGTAGCGGACGTCAAACTCGGTTGCCTGCTCAATGCGCAGATGATCTTTGGGTGAGAGTCTCATCATGATCTCGCCGAAGGTAAGAACCGTTTTACCCATGGTCGCGCAGCTCCTTTTACTCGTGCGTACACCTTTGATATGGCGTTGGCACGCAGGTGCCAAGACGGTAGGGTGCGTCTTTGCACCTGCGTGCCAACGCTCGCCGAAATCGGTTTACGAAATCGGTTTCGTTTCGAGTTGTAGTATACTCACCTACAGCGTTTTGCAACCGAGATTTTTAAAAAATGCCTAAAATGGCTCAGACTGCTGACAATTGGGAAACGGGGTGCGCCATGGCGCAGATGAGAATCAAGGACATTGCCGCCGAGGCGGGTGTGAGCCCGGCCACGGTCTCGCGCTATCTCAACAACCGTCCCGGGCAAATGACCGAGGAGACCCGCGCCCGCATCGCCGAGGTCATCGAGCGCACCGGCTATCGCCCACGTGCTGCCGCGCGCAATCTGCGCAGCCCGCGTACCAACCTCATCGGTGTGATCCTGGCCGACATCGCCAACCCGTTCTCGAGCGCCATGCTTGAAGGACTTTCCGCCAGCGCCGCCGCGCGCGGCTGCTCGCTCATGACGGCCATTAGCGGCAACGACCCCGCTAAGGAGGCCGAGTCGCTCGCCAGACTTATCGATGCTGACGTGGACGGCCTGGTCGTCAACACCTGCGGAGGCAACGACAAGGCGATCGCCGCGGCCGCGGGGCGCCTGCCCGTTGTGCTGCTCGACCGCGACGTTGCCGACGGCGGTGTCGATCTGGTGACATCTAACAACCGTGAGCTGGTCGCCGGCCTGGTAGACGCCTTGACCGCCGCTGGCAGCGAGCGCCTGTGCCTGCTCACCGAGGCAAGCGACGACAGCCCCGTGCGTCGCAAGCGCGCCGAGGCCTTTACCGACGAGCTTTTGCACCGCGGCCTTGCCGGCGAGGTCGTCACCCTGGCCGACGGGGGCGCCACGGGCGTCGGCCGCCTGGACGAGACCATCTGCGGCTATGCAGGTAAAAAGCTCGGCCTCATTGCTGTCAACGGCTTGGTTTTCCTGCGTCTGACCGAGGCGCTAGCGCAGCTGGGACCCTCGCTGCCGGCGGGGCTCAAGATCGCGACGTTTGACGACTACCCCTGGAACCATGTGCTCTTTGGTGGCGTGACCACGGCCGCGCAGGACACCCTCACCATTGCCGAGCGCGTGGTCGAGCGTCTCTCCGAGCGTATCGACGTTGTTACCACCACCGTGGGCGAGGCCGCGAAGCTGGCGCCCAAACGCATCGAGATCCCCGGCCACATCGAACACCGCGCATCGACCTCGCGCTAGCCTGTGTGATAATATATAGACAATGTCATACAGGAGGTATCCATGGCTGCGTCTGTGCTGAGTGTGCGAGTGGACTCGTCAATTAAAGACTCATTTGCCGAACTGTGCGAAGAGCTTGGCATGACTTCGTCTGTTGCGGTCAATATGTTTATGAGGCAGATGCTGCGCGAGCGCTCTCTGCCGTTTGTTCCTTCACTTGGTAAAAGCTCTGCGAGCGAAAGCGCCGCGACGGGCATTTTGGATACTGCCCAGATTGAGTCCGCCGTCCGCGAGGCAGCCAGCTCGATTCCCGCCATCAAAACCGTGATTCTTTTTGGTTCGTATGCCCGGGGCGAGGCACATGTCGATAGCGATATTGACTTGCGTCTCGAAGTCGATCGCGAGCAGGGCTTTGGTCTTTTCGCGTTGTCGGCGTTTGGCGAGGCGGTTCGCAAAGAAACCGGGAAGCAGGTTGACCTTGTCTCGAGTGACTATCTTGATGACGATCTTGCCGCGGTAATCGAGCGCGAAGGAGTGATCCTTTATGATCGCGCGTAAGTCAGACAGCCTTCGCGCCCAAGAGGTTTTGGATGCCATTTCTGAAACGAACGAGCGCATCAAGGTTTTTGATATCACCGAGGACCAGTTTCTGCATGCGAATGACGTGCGGACGAGGGCGTTGGCGGACTCCCTTTTGATGTGTGCGCTTAGGGTAACGGAAGAAGCGGGCAAATTGTCGGAACGCTCGCAGCGGCTTCATCCCGAAATCGAATGGCGTGGAATTATCGGCATGAGAAATTATCTTGCGCATGATTACGGCAATGTCGACCGCTCGGTTGTTTGGGATGCAGTGACGATGGAGTTCCCTACGCTGGAACGAGCCTGTAGACAAATTGTCTCCGAATCTGAACGCTAGCCGCTCGTTCGTAACGGCCAGTTCGCACACGTTTTTTGAGCGCTTGATACGCTTTAACCCTGCGGAAACATTTTTCTGCGATAGTATCTGCGATATAGACCAGTCGAAACCCGCCCGAAAGAAAGGGGAGCGACATGAACCAGCAGAACATCGATTACGTACTCCGCTCCGTAGAGCAGCGTGACATCCGCTTTGTGCGTCTGTGGTTTGTCGACATTCTCGGCCGCCTCAAGAACTTTGCCATTAGCCCCGAGGACCTCGAGGTCGCTTTTGAGGAGGGTATTGGCTTTGACGGCTCCGCCATCGAGGGCTTTGCCACGCCCGAGGAAGCCGACATGCTCGCATTCCCCGATGCTTCGACCTTCCAGATTCTGCCGTGGCGCCCGAGCCACAACGGCGTCGCTCGCGTGTTCTGCGACGTGTGCACTCCCGATCGCAAGCCGTTTGCCGGCGACCCGCGCGATGCCCTGCGCCGCATGTTCCGCAAGGCCGAGAAGGCTGGCTACCTGCTCAACGTGGGTGCCGAGCTGGAGTATTACTACTTCCCCGACGAGCACACGCCCGAGCCGCTCGACAACGTGGGCTACTTCGATCTTTCGGTGAGCGATGCCGCCCGCGACCTGCGCCGCAACACGGTCCTCACGCTCGAGAAGATGTCCGTGCCCGTGGAGTACACCTTCCATGCCGCCGGCCGCTCGCAGCACGGCATGAGCCTGCGCCACGCCGAGGCCCTGAGCATGTCCGACGCCATCACCACGGCCAAACTCATCATTAAACAGCAGGCCTACGAGAGCGGTTGCCACGCCTCCTTTATGCCCAAACCGTTGGCAGGCGAGGACGGCAGTGCTATGTTCCTGTGCCAGTCGCTATTCGACCACGACGGCAACAACGTCTTTTGGGGCGAGGACGACGAGAAGTACCATCTTTCCGACATCGCCAAACACTACATGGCCGGCATTCTGGCGCACGCGCGCGAGATCAGCGCCATCACTAACCCCACGGTCAACTCGTACAAGCGCATCACCACGGGCGGCGACTCCGTGCCGCAGTACGCCACGTGGGGCCTGCGCAACCGCGCGAGTATGGTCCGCATTCCGGTCTACAAGCCCGGCAAGCAGCTGTCCACGCGCATCGAGCTGCGCAGTCCCGATCCCATGGCCAATCCGTACCTGGTCAACGCCGTCACGCTGGCGGCTGGTCTGGACGGCATCGAGCGCAAGCTGGAGCTCCCGCCCGAGGCAACGGCCGAGACGCTCAAGCTCACCGACCGCCAGATGGTCGAGGCCGGCTATACGCCGCTGCCGCGCTCGCTCAAAGAGGCGCTCGATGTGTTTGAGGACTCGCAGTTTATGAAGGATGCCCTCGGCGAGCACATCCACAGCTTCTTCCTCAAAAAGAAGCGCGACGAATGGCATAAGTTTGAGTCCACGATCACCGAGTGGGAGATCAAGCACTACCTGGCGAACTCCTAATCACGCTGGCTTGTTCCAGTACGATTGAGCTCATTTCCTTGGAGGCCGATATGTCCGAAAAGAGTGCCCTGTTCATGGCGCGCACGACGCGCTTCCACGAGTTTGCCCGCAGCTTGACGACCACCCTGGGTGTCGAGGTGAGCCTGGCTACCCCCGATTCGCCGACTGCGGCGCACGACTTTGACCTGCTGATCCTCGATTCCGACGGCATCCGCAGCGACCGCATCGATCAGATTGCCAAGTGGCTTGACGATCGCGGCGGCGTCCCCATGTTGGTGATTGTCGACGACGAGGCGCTCGGCA
This sequence comes from uncultured Collinsella sp., assembly GCA_902491915.1. GTDB lineage: Bacteria > Actinomycetota > Coriobacteriia > Coriobacteriales > Coriobacteriaceae > Collinsella. The sequence continues at coordinate 13,591 of CABUJL010000031.1, read as the reverse complement.
CCCTGCGCCTGCCGAATCACGCGCATGCCGACTTTGTATGCCCCACGGCGACGCCCAACGAGCTCAAGGCTCGCGCACAGCGCCTGATGGGCGAGGAGGAGACCGTCGCCGCCGACGATGTGCTCAACATCGACAACCTCGAGATCAACCTGGCCACCTACCAGGTGACGCTCGATGATGAGCCCATCGATCTGACGCTGATGGAGTACTCGCTGTTGAGCTTTTTGGCGACGCACCCCAACCGCGCCTACAGCCGCGAGGTGCTGCTGCACCGCGTGTGGGGCTTTGAGTACTGCGGTGGCACGCGCACCGTCGATGTGCACATTCGACGCATCCGCTCCAAGGTAGGCCCGCAGATCGCGGCACACATCACCACCGTCCGCGGCGTGGGCTATCTGTTTAAGGACTAGATTTCCACCACAAAGGGGACAGGCACCTTTGTGGTGGTTTTGCCGTAGGCCGGGTCCTTTCGGGTCTGCAGCAGAACTTAAGCCTTCCTAAAAGATTGCGTTCTCATACACGTTCGCCCGCATATTGGGGTACAACTCAACGTGAACAATGATGGCCCGCCACATGTTTGGCGGGCCTTTGGTTATTTGACGAAAGGATCGCAGCTATGAGCGAGTACGATTCCCAGCGTCCCCAGGATGCGGGCAACGCCGGCGAGACCCAGCAGCAGCCGCGCGTGCAGGTGGAGTCGACGCCTGCCGACAGCAACATTCCCTACGTGCAGGCCTACGACACGCAGACCGGCAAGCCGCTGGGTGGCCAGCAGGTCGTGAACAAGCACACGGTGGTCAAGACCAAGACCAAAAAGCTGCCGATCTTTATTACGGCGCTTGCCGGCTGTGCCTGCGGAGCCCTGCTGGTCATTGCGCTCATTATGAGCGGCACGCTCGATATCGGTGGCGGCAAGAATGCCGTGACGGCGGGTGCTTCGGGTTCGTCGACGCAAAAGATCACCATTGACTCCGAGGATACCACGCTGGCCGAGGCCGTTTCTGCTAAGGCCCTGCCCTCCGTGGTTTCCATTACCGCCACTTCGAGCGGCAGCCAGAATGGCTCGCTTTCGCAGTCTGCCGACAATTCGGACAGCTCGGGTAGCGTCGGCTCGGGCGTGGTGCTCGATACCGAGGGCCACATTCTCACCAACAACCACGTGGTCGACGGCTATGACCAGTACGTGGTGACCATGGACGACGGTACCACGTACGAGGCCGAGTTCGTGGGCAACGATGCTTCGAGCGATCTCGCCGTCATTAAGCTCAAGGACGCCGACTCCTCCAAGCTCACCCCGATCGAGATCGGTGACTCCTCCAAGCTCAACGTGGGCGAGTGGGTCATGGCGATCGGCTCGCCGTTCGGCAACGAGCAGTCTGTCTCCACGGGTATCGTGTCGGCGCTCTACCGCTCCACGGCCATGAGCTCTACCAGCGGCAACACCATCTATGCCAACATGATTCAGACCGATGCTGCCATCAACCCGGGCAACTCCGGCGGCGCGCTCGTCAACGATAACGGCGAGCTCGTGGGTATCAACTCGCTCATCGAGAGCTATTCGGGCTCCAGCTCGGGCGTGGGCTTTGCCATTCCGGTCAACTACGCCAAGAACATCGCCGACCAGATCATCGACGGCAAGACGCCGGTGCATCCGTACATGGGAGCCACGCTTTCGAGCGTCAATGCGCTCAACGCCCGCACCAACAAGCTGAGCACCGATAGCGGTGCATATGTGGCGAGCGTTGTGGAGGACGGCCCCGCCGCCAAGGCCGGCATCCAGGAGGGTGACGTCATCACCAAGCTGGGCGACGACGAGATCACGAGTGCCGATGGCCTGATCATTGCGCTGCGCAGCCACGAGGTGGGCGAGAAGGTCGAGATCACGCTCGTGCGCGGCAAGGAAGAGAAGAAGGTCACCGTCGAGCTGGGCTCCGACGAGGAGCTGCAGAACCAACAGCAGGACGACAGCTCGACCGACACCGGCAACGGCGGCATCACCGACGAGCAGCTGCGCCAGTACCTGGAGGAGCTGCTGGGCCAGCAGGGCCAGGGCCAAGGCTACGGCCAGGGCCACTAACGAGCTGCTTCGCACATACCAATGCCAGAGGGGCTGTCCCACCAAGCGCGGGACAGCCCTTCTTTTCATAATGGTCCCCCAGGGACGGAGGAAAACGGATCATTTTGAGCTGGCGTGGTGGCTCGCCCCGGTCTGGCGACTGCCGATTCGGTGCGGTTTGAAAGGGCTATTCGGCCCCATCGCGACCGGTGGTACTCTTGTATCCGTTTGAAATCGAGCGAAGGAGTGCCGCTATGGAGCAATCGAGCCTGTTTGGTGACGGCGTGGACATCGATACCGAAACGCCCACGACTGCGGAAGCCACCGCACCGACCGATGCCCGCGCCAAGGCGGCGGCGCGCGCGGCCGAGCTGCGCCACGAGCTCGACTACCATGCCTACCGCTACTACATGCTCGATGCGCCCGAGATTACGGACGCCACCTTCGACAAAATGCTCGTTGAGCTACAGGAAATCGAGGCTACCTACCCTGACCTGGTGACGCCCGACAGCTATACCCAGCGCGTGGGCGGCTACGTGAGCGAACAGTTTACGCCGGTCACGCACATGGCGCGCATGTATTCCATGGACGACGCTATGGATCTTGATGAGCTTGACGCGTGGCTCCAGCGCACCGAGGATGCACTCGGCGCCGGCAGCGTCACCTATACCTGCGAGCTCAAGATCGATGGCTTGGGTGTGGCGCTTACCTACCAGAATGGCACCTTCGTGCGCGCAGCCACGCGCGGCGACGGCACCACGGGCGAGGACGTGTCGCTCAACGTGCGCACCATCAAGGACGTGCCCATGCACCTGTCCGAGCCGGCGCTTGCCCACATGGGCGCCGATCGCGAGCGCGCCATCGAGGTCCGCGGCGAGGTCTACATGCCCAAGGGCAGCTTTGTGCGCCTGAACGATGAGGCCGATGCCGAGGGCCGCGATCCCTTCGCCAACCCGCGCAACGCAGCCGCCGGATCCCTGCGCCAAAAGGATCCCAAGGTCACGGCACGTCGCGACTTGGCCACCTTTATCTACGCCATCGCCGATACCGACCCGTTGCACGTCCATAGCCAGCGTGAGTTCCTCGACTGGCTGCGCAGCGCCGGCTTTAGCGTCAACCCCAACGTGGCCCGCTGCGCCACACCGGCCGAAGTTCACGAGTTCTGCGCCCAGGCGCTCGAGCATCGCGGTGATCTGGACTACGACATCGACGGCGTGGTCGTAAAGGTCGACAGCTTCCAGCAACAGCTCGACCTGGGCTTTACCGCCCGCGCGCCGCGCTGGGCCATCGCCTTTAAGTTCCCGCCGGAGGAAAAGCAGACCATCCTGCGCGAGATTCGCATTCAGGTGGGCCGCACCGGCGTGCTCACGCCGGTCGCGGAGTTCGATCCGGTGACGGTTGCCGGCTCCACCATCGCGCGCGCCACGCTGCACAACATCGACGAGATCCGCCGCAAAAACGTGCGCGAGGGCGATACCATCATCGTGCACAAGGCGGGTGACGTGATTCCCGAGGTCGTGGGCCCGGTGCTCGACAAGCGCCCGGCCGATTCGGTCGACTGGCACATGCCCGAGGTCTGCCCCGTGTGCGGCAGCCCCGTGGTCCACGAGGACGGCGAGGTCGCTTACCGCTGCGTCTCCATCGACTGCCCTGCGCAGCTCAAGGAGCGACTGCTCCACTGGGTGAGCCGCGGCTGCATGGACGTTGACGGCCTGGGTGACGAGATCGTCGACAAGATGATCGCCGCCGGCCTGATCCACGACGTCGGCGACTTCTACCAGCTCACGGTTGACGACATCGCCGGCCTGGACACGGGCCGCGTGTACGCCAGCTCCAACAGCAAAAAGGGCGTCAAGAAGGGCGACCCCATTCCGGTAGGCCTCAAGACGGCCGAGAAGATTATCGCCGAGCTCAACAAGTCCAAGAGCCAGCCGCTCGGTCGTGTGCTGTTTGCCCTGGGTATCCGCCATGTGGGCAAGAGCGTGGGCGAGGTCATCGCCGAGCGATTCCTGTCGATCGACAAGCTTATCCTGGCGAGCGAAGAGGACATCGCCGAGTGCGAGGGCATCGGTCCCAAGATCGCGGCGAGCGTCAAACAATTTCTGGCCGTGCCCGAAAACCTCGCCGTGCTGGAGCGCCTGCGTCAGGCGGGCCTGTCGCTCGAGGTCGACCTGGGCGCCGCCCATGCGCAGGCTGCAGCCGATGCCGGCGTGGCGGGCGAGCTTGCCGACGCACAGCCGCTCGCGGGCCTGACGTTTGTGCTTACCGGCACGCTCGTCAACCGCACGCGTGACGAGGCGGGCGCGGCGCTCAAGGTGCTCGGCGCTAAGGTTTCGGGCAGCGTGTCGAAGAAGACGAGCTATCTGGTCGCTGGTCCCAAGGCGGGCTCCAAGCTCACCAAGGCCGAGCAGCTGGGCGTGCCCGTGCTAGATGAGGACGCGCTCGAGCAGATCCTGGCGACTGGTCAGGTACCCCAGGCTTAGTGCATCAATAGTCAAATTGAAGAACCGCCCGGAAGCACGATGCCTTCCGGGCGGTTCTTACTTTGCTGGGGCAACCGGCACCGTGACCTGCGTCACGTAGGTTGTGGGGTCGTGGCTGATGATACCGTCGATGAGGGCGATTTCGCGTCGCCTCGCTACGCCACCAGCTTGTCAAAAGCCCCGCGCCGGTTGAGCACGGTAAATGCAATCACGCAGATGACCGCCGACAGAATCGATCCGCACGGCGAGGCGATGCCCATGGGAAACAACGTATCGGAATAGGCGTTCGACAGCAGCCATGCACCGGGCACGCGAATGAGTGCCACAGCCAGCACGTTATGCGCAAAGCCGATGTAGCTCTTGCCATACGCGGCGAAAAAGCCACTAAAGCAAATGTGGATGCCGGCAAAGATTGCGTCGAAAATATAGCTGCGCATATAGCCGGTACCGGCCGCGACCACCGCGGCGTCCTTGGCAAAAAAGCCGATAAACGCTGGTGCCACCAGCCACATCAGCACCGTGACCAGGCAGCCGTACACCACCGAGATGGTCATGGCATCCTTGAGCACCTGACGCGCGCGGTCGCCCTTGCCCGCGCCGGCGTTTTGCGCCGTGAGCGCGCTGACGGTGGCGCCCATGGAGCTCGGCACAATGAACAAAAAGCTGATCATCTTCTCGACCAGGCCCACGGCGGCGGCGTCGACCAGGCCGCGGTGGTTGGCGATGACGGTGATGAACATAAATGCCACCTGGATGCAGCCGTCCTGCACGGCCACGGGCACGCCGATCTTAAGAATGCTACCGAGCACTTCGGGCTGGGGGCGCAGGTCGCTGCGCTTAACGTGGATGTTCGTGCGACGGCTTTTGAGCCACACGAGCGCGAGGGCAACGCTGGCCGTCTGGGCGATTACCGTGCCGAGCGCCGCGCCCACGGGGCCGAGTCCCATGTGGCCGATAAACAGAAAATCAAGCGCGATATTAATGATGCACGCCACGCCGATCACGTACATGGGCGAGCGCGAATCGCCCAGCCCGCGAAAGATGGCCGAAAGAATGTTGTACGCGGCGATAAAGGGAATGCCGATAAAGCAGATACGCAGGTAGGAGGCAGTGCCTTCGACCGCTTCGGCCGGCGTGCCAATGAGTGCCACAATCTGCGGACACAGTGCGAGCAAGATGGCTGCCAGCACCACCGAGACGCCCATAAAGAGCGTGATGGTGTTGCCGATGGCAGCCTCGGCGCGGTCGAAGCGGCGCGAACCCACGGCGTGGCCGACGATGACCGTCGTTCCCATGGCCAGGCCCACGAGCGTCACGGTAATGATATAGAGCGTCTGCGCGCCGTTGCCCACGGCGGTGATGCCGGCGGCGCCGCTAAACTGCCCCATCATGTACAGGTCGGCCATGCCGTAGAGCATCTGCAAAAAGTACGAGAGCATATAAGGCAGGGCAAAGACCGCGATGGTCTTAAGGACGTTGCCGCGTGTGAGGTCGTGTTCCATGGGCGGGGCTTTCTGGCTTGGTCTGTTTACGTACCAGTGTAGTGAAAACCCTACAACGATTGTAGAGTCAAGGTTTATGTTGCCAGTGGGGCGAAATAAGTGAGCCTGTTTTCATTTCCATTCGAATACGGGCATGCGCCGTGTAGGCTTAGTGCCCCTTACCTCGCCTCAAACCATCACAACATTCGACGTTTTTTGCCAAAATCGGGAAAAGCATCGAATGTTGTGATGGTTTTTCTGCCACTCGAACGGGCGGAATCGCTTTCTTGCGCACGAAGGTGTGCGGACTCGTGGGCAGGGGAATAAGGTTGGTTATCCGACTCCATTGGAGGGCTCATGGACCTGCCGATCGTCCTGTCCCATAAGACTGCCTGGCTGTACCACAACGTGGCGCGCCCGTCCGGGCCGCTCTCGCGAGCAAGCAGTCTATACGATGAGGACTCGCTTGCTAACGAGGCGGAGCCGACCGCGAGCCTGCCCAAATTGGGACTCGATGCCAAGGGACTGAGGGCTTCAACGGCAGTTGGGATCGTTGCCGATTATCTGGTCTCGTTTGGTATTCCACGAGAAGAGCTCGATCATATCGATACGCTCGTCAACTTCGATTTTGAGCGCTCGACGCCGGCTGGATTTAGGTGCCACGTGTTTGGAGCGCCGGTACCTCCAGGTCATCTTATCGAGATGGCAGAGGGCCTTCTAGTGGTTGATGAGGCCATGTGCTTTGTCCAAGCGGGTTCGTGGATGAGTGAGCCCGAGCAGCTGGAATATGGGTATGAAATCTGCGCCCGATACCATTTGAATCATCTGTCGACAGGCGATTATATCGAGATGGGGCAGAGGTATACCGTTGCCGACTTGATTGCTTATTGCAATGAGAACCGATCTCGTCAGGGGGCTATACGCGCGGCCGCCGTGCTCAAGCGGGTGCACGATGGCGCGCGATCGCCCATGGAGACGGCCACTGCAATCATGGTCGTAGCAAAACGTTCCCAGGGAGGGCTGGGATACGCCAAGGTTGAGCTCAGCCATCGGGTCGATGTTCCCAACGAATTCAAGTATCTCGCAAAGGCCGGGTATTTCGAGATCGACGTATATGCGCCTGCGAGCGGTACGGGGATTGAATACAACGGCTCTGACCATCTTGATAAACAGCGCAGCGCGTCGGATGCGGAGCGTATGACCGTGCTGAGCGCGCTGGGCTTTAGGATGATCGTCCTCACCGGGACTCAGTTTGCCCATCAACTGCAATTGCATCGGGCAATGAATGCCATCGCGCTCGCTATGGGCCTTAAGTGCGACCGAAGCGAAGCGTTCCAGAAACGTCAGAACGACCTACGAGAATTCGTGATTCGGCACTGGGACGGCGGCCTTTAGGGACGTTCCGGTCCTTCTGCGGGGTGCCGTGGGCAGGCAAAGCATCACAACATTCGACGTTTTTTGCCAAAAACGGAAAAAGCATCGATTGTTGTGATGGTCTGTGTGTTGAGGATGGGCTCGGAAGGTCCGTTTTGTTCGAGGCGACCTGTCCTGTCGTACGGGTGTCGGCATGATTCTCTCGTGGGGTATTATGTTTTCCGAAGAATAAAACGCCGCGTGAGGGGAGGGCTGCGTGGGCGGGCACGTGCAACATGACGGTTTTGGCCGCGACATTAATTACCTGCGCATTGCCGTTACCGACAAGTGCAATTTCCGCTGCATTTACTGCATGCCAGCCGATGGCGTGGCGCCCCGTGCGCACGACGAGCTGCTCAGCGCCGAGGAAATCGCCCGCTTTGTGCGCCTGGTGGCGGGGGAGGGCATTCGCCGCGTGCGCCTGACGGGTGGTGAGCCGCTGGTCAGCCGCCGTATTATTCCGCTCATTCGCGACATCCGCGCGATTCCGCAGATCGAGGACATTTCGCTCACCACCAATGGCGCCCTGCTGCCCAAGCTGGCGCCGCAGCTCAAAGACGCCGGTCTTAACCGCGTCAACATCTCGCTCGACACGCTCGACCCTACGCTGTTTGGAAAGATCACGCGTCTGGGCCGGCTCGAACAGACCATGGCTGGCATCGACGCGGCGCTGGCTTGGGGCTTTGAGCCCGTTAAGGTCAACTGCGTTGTTGTGCGCCGGCTCAACCAGGATGTGGCAGCCCTCGCGCGGCTTACGCTTGACCGCCCCATCCACCTGCGCTTTATCGAATACATGCCCATCGGCGACGAACACACGAGCTCGCATTGTTCCGTAGACCCTTACGCGCCCGCGCTCAATCCCGAGCTGTGGGACGCGAGTGATACCGTGCCGAGTGACGAGCTGCGGGCGCGCATCAATGCCGGGGTCGCCGCGACGGGGCTGGGCGAGCTTGAACCGCTCGACATCAACGACGCTCCTGCCGGCGCGGGCCCCGCGCGCTATTGGCGCTTTCCGGGCGCGGCGGGAACGGTCGGCTTTATCAGCGCCATGTCCAATCATTTTTGCGCGAGCTGCAACCGTCTGCGCCTGACGGCCGACGGTAACGTGCGTCCGTGCCTGTTCAGCGATGCCGAGTATTCGGTGCGCGAGGCGCTGCGCCGTGGTGATGATATGCAGGTGCTTTCGATTTGGCGCGATGCCGTGGCCCACAAACCGCAGGAACACGCGATAATTGAGGGCACGCAACGATTTATGTCCCAAATCGGAGGATGATCATATGGCCAAGAGCAGGTACGCCGATGCCACCAAGGCCGCTCGCAGGGCCGCGATGTCTGCCCACAAAGTCACGGCTGCGGCCAGCGATGTCGTTACAGGTGCGCAGCCGTCTGCCAGTGCTGCTACCGAGCCCGCCCGCGACGCCCGTCGCGACGAGCTGACGCACGTGGACGCCAAGGGCGAGGTGCGCATGGTCGACGTGTCCGACAAGGCCGAGACCCATCGCATTGCTATCGCCGAGGGCACTATCCTCATGCATCCCGAGACGCAGGCCATGGTGCTGCAGGACCGCGCCAAGAAGGGCGACGTGCTTGCCTGCGCGCGCGTGGCGGGCATTATGGCCATCAAGCGCACGAGTGACATCATCCCCATGTGCCATCCGTTGCTCATTACCAAGAGTAAGTGCGATATCAAGCCCATCGCTCCGGCGGGGACGCCTGTCGAGAACGTGCCCGAGGGCTGGGCGCCGGCGCGCGCGGACGGGCAGGTTGGCTTTCACGTACTGGTCACGGCGGGCGTGACGGGCAAGACGGGTATCGAGATGGAGGCGTTGACCGGCGCGAGTGCCGCGTGTCTAACGATCTATGACATGTGCAAGGCCGTCGATCGCGGTATGGAGATTGTCGACGTGCGCCTGCTGCACAAGGAGGGCGGCCGATCGGGCGTGTGGGATCGTGCAGAGCGCCAGGTTGCTGCTGCCGAAGCCGCCGCTGCCGACGGCGCCGCGCCCGCGAACGGGCCTGTTGCTGCCCCCGCGCCCGTAGCTCCGACACCATCCGTCCCCGCGATCGCGTTTATCGGCTACCAAAACTCGGGCAAGACCACGCTCGTCGAGAAGGTTATCGCCGAGCTCACCCGCCGCGGCCTGCGCGTGGGCTCACTCAAGCATCACGGGCACCACGGCTTTGATATCGATGTGCCCGCTAAGGACACCTGGCGCCATCACCAGGCCGGATCCAAGCACGTGGGCCTTATCTGCGCCACACGCTGGGCGGAGTATGCCGATACGCGCGAGGAGGACGAGATGCCCGCGCGCGAGCTGCTGTCGCGCTACAACGATGTCGACGTGGTGATCATCGAGGGCTACAAGACCGAGGGCTTCGACAACATCGTGGTCGCGCGATCGGGTGTCGACCGTCTGCGCGGCAAGAGCTCGCTCGACCTGGTCGATGGCCACACGCTGGCCCTTGCCTGCAACGAAGCCCTGGCGCGTCAGGCCTTCGACGCCGGCTTCGCGACCCGAGCCATCAACATCAACGACGCCCGAGCCATCTGCGACCTGATCCAAGACCATCTGGCCTAAAACCTGCCAAAAAGGGATAGGTTTATTTTGGCAGGTTTTATCTGGGCAAACGTCACTTCCACCACAAAGGGGCCGGGCACCTTTGTGGTGGATTTTGCTTTGCAGTAAAAACCATCACAACATTCAGCGAAAATCGCGATTTTGACGAAAAGCGTCGAATGTTGTGATGGTTTGCGCTCCGGGCCAGGCCACCCTTCGGGCCCGGTCACCACAAAGGGGCCAGGCACCTTTGTGGTGGTTTTTGCTTTGACGGGCCGCGCCTGCGCCTTGGTATACCATGTACGCCGTTCACGAATACACCCCACATCGCCGCACAACCCAGAAAGGCCCCCATGGACACCACCTTCAGCCACATTAAAGCCGTGTTCTGTGATATCGACGGCACACTGCTCACGAGTCAGCACACGGTGTCCCCGCGTACCGTGGCGGCAATCCGCGCCCTGCGCGAGCGCGGCGTGCTCTTTGGCCTGTGTACCGGGCGCGACGCCCACGCGACCGAGGCCATGTACGAGCTCTGGGGCATCGAAGGCCTGGTGGACGTGATGGTGGGCTGCGGTGGCGCCGAGGTCATCGACCGTGCGCACGACATCAACGAGCTGAGCTATCCGCTGCCGGGCGAGACCATCGCGCGCATCTGCAAGCACATGGCGGACCTTCCGGCAACGCCCGTCTGCCCCCGAGACGGCGTGTTCTACGTGCCCGAGAGCAACGCCTGCGTCGAACACCTGTCGCGCGTCGATGGCGTGCCCTACCAGGTGGTCGATTTTGCCGAGTTTTTGCGCGAGCCGCAGCCCAAGGTGATGTTTACCATGGCGCCCGAGGTAATGCCGCGGGTGATTGAGCGGGCGTCGACGTTTGCCGATAACACTGTTAAGGCGGCGGCTCTGCAAACCACGCAGCGGCTCTACGAGTTCATGGATCCGCGCGTGTCCAAGACGCGCGGCCTTGTGCGCGTGGCGGAGCTCAACGACATGGAGCTCGAGAACATTTGCGTGTTTGGCGATGCCGATAACGACACCTGCATGGTGGCCGACGCCGGCGTGGGCGTGGCCATGGCAAACGGCAGCGACGCCACCCGCGCCGCCGCCGATTTTGTAACCGCCAGCAACGACAAAGACGGCATTGCAATCTTTATCGAGGAACATCTGCTGTAGCGCTGGGAGAGAACCACTGCAAAAGGGGACAGGCTCTTTTGCAGTGGCCTCAGGCGATTTGGGCGAATTGATACCAAAAATCTGTGTGAAAATTCAAATATTGTTGTCTGAACATCATGCTTCTAACCACTGATGGGTTTAAGATATTCTCATCAATTTGGTAGGATATTCATCCCGGTTAATGATCTACCGTTCATGGTCGTTTTCGACTGTTCACAGGATGTTTACTCTTGAGCAAAATGTTGTGCAAATTAATCTAATGCCATTAAAAAATGATTGGCAACTAAATTACCAGTAGAAACAAAAAATAAATAGCGAATAAACGAAGGTAAATCTGAGAAAATGTCAAGAGAATTGAGAATTCGCTACAAAATTGTCGGTTTTGTTGCTCAGATGTTCAAACAATCGTTACAATATGGATTACTAAACGTGCGCAATTACAGGTTGCGCAGATACGTTTGATAGTGAAAGAGCAAGATCGCGGTCTCTTGGGGAGGAGACATCGATGAAAGCGAATTCAGACAAATCTAAGCAGAGTAAAAAAGCGACGCGCCGTGTACTGGCAGGCGTTTTGTGCGGAGCCTCCGTTTTGAGCCTGGTACTGTCGCTCGTTATGCCCCCGATCTCGCAGGCCATCGCCAACGATGATCAGACAGTTTCTACCGCGGAAACTGTAATGGGGGGGGTTCCTCAAGTGAGTCCGCTGCTGTAGGTAACACCAGCGAGGATGCCGAAAACCAGAATAGCGACGAGACCGATGGCGGCGAGTCTGGCTCTTCAAATAGTGTTGAGCAGGCTCAGAGTGCGAATGCGGCTTCAGCGGGAGCGACGGCCACCGTGAAGCCGGGAATTTACGTTCCCACGTCTATCGGTATCGGTACGAATATCAATGTCTCAACCCCTGATCCCGGCGTGGCCACCTACGTCGGCCGCGACATGTACATCGGTGGTAAGCCGAGCGATAAGCCGAGCGACGGCACTATCGATCTTTATGCGGACAACGCCCCCACCGGCTCATATGCCGCTGAGGCGGAGGGCCTTACCGTGGTCCGTGGCAAGCTTGCCATGAATCCACTCAAAGAGAGCTGGCCCTATAATAATAGTGGCGGCGCTGGTTTCCGCTTTGGCACCGTTGGTTTTGGTTCCCAGTTCCGTCCTGTCTACGGCAGCACCGTGCTTGCGGTCGCCGGAATCGACAGTGCGATCACCAAAATGAGCGTTGGTTACAACGGCAACTTGCCGGGGGCGACTACCGTTGGCGCTTGGAACAAAGGCGCTTGGGTCGGACAGCAGAGACCTTTTGAGGGCGCGACTCCTTCCGGCTTTGCCTACACCGCGCAAATCGCAGGCCCCATCACATACTGGCGCGATAGCGACTATAAACGCCAGTCTGTGGTGACAATGCAGGGTAATTGGTACGAGGGCTTGTCTGCTCTGGAAAGCACTCTGTTCAATAAAGCTGTTGATTTGACTAATGTCAACGGTAACGATTATTCGAGCTATAACGGTACAAATGGATACCTCTCGAAGCTATCGAAACAGCTCGACTCGTTTGAAGATACCGGCGAGGTGGATGTCAACGGCTTTGCAGAGCCTAATAGCAACTACGTCATCAACATGTACAATAACGACGGAACAAGCTATACACTCAAATTCGATGGTAGCGACGATGGTAGCGGCAAGTCTGTTTCCGGTGCGCTCGATACCGGAATCCCGAGCAATAAGATTCGCAACACCGAGCGACTCATCACCTTTACCGGCGATGGAACTTCTATGCAACAGGTCTTCACCATCGCCGGTTCCGAGCTCTCCAACTGGAAGAATGGCGTCTACTACCGCGGCGTCGACTTTAAGTTCACCAATATCCCCGAAGGCGCATCCATTGTCGTGAACGTTACAGGTACTAATCCTGTCGAGTTCCACAACGGCTGGCGCTTCTGGTGGGGAGATACAGAAATATCTCGCGGTTACGAGAGTCAGTACGCCAAGAAAGACCTTGACGCGAAATACTCGCTGGCTTCCCAGTCCATCATGTGGAACTTTGTCGATACGCAAAGCCTTACCATTCGGGGCGGCATCGCGGGAGAGGACCGCGCGGACTGGGGATACGGTGGCGCAACTACCGGTGCCAAGTGGACTGACGACGATCCTGCGGCGGCTATGATCGGATCGATTCTCGTTCCCAACGGAAGTTTCGACGACCATGTTACTACCAACGGCCGCGTTTATGTGGGCGTCGATTTCTCAATGAACAGCCCGAAGGTTGCCGCAGCATTTGGTGAGGGTAACTCGGCTTCCGTCATCGACATGGACCAGGAGCGTCACAACTTCCCGTGGTCTGGTTCGTATACACCGGACGGCTCTGCCATTGCGTGGAGCAAGGTCGACGCTGCGGACGGCAAGACGCCGCTTTCTGGTTCCTCGT